>JBFZBV010000167.1:0-5061 GCA_041308285.1 Planctomycetota bacterium
TCCGCCGTGAGGTAGCCCGGGAACCTGTGGTCCTCCGGAAGGTACCCCGTGCGGCCCCTGGCCCGGGGCCTCCCGATGGGCACGCCGAAAATCTCCGCCATCCCGGCGGTCGGGCTCACGATTCCGAGGAGGGTCTTCACCAGGGTGGTCTTCCCCGCGCCGTTGGGCCCGAGAAGGCCGAAGATCTGGCCCCCCTCGACCTTCAGCGTGAGCTCCTTCAGCGCCTCCACCGGCCGGCCGAGCAGGGACTTGTAGGTCTTCGACAGTCCTTCGATGCTGAGGGCCGTATCGGCCATGCCTCACACCCCCCCGCTTTCGGGCGTGCCGTTTATCTCGTCGTGGGCCCTGCGATCCCGCGTCGCGCGGACGTGCACCAGGAACGACCATGCGAGCAGGCCCGCGACCACGCCGTAGGCGTCGGCCAGCACGTCCAGGACGCTCGCCTCCCGGCCGGGGATGAACTGCTGGTAGAGCTCGTCGAACGCGCCGAACGCCGCGGAAATCGCGCCTGCAAGGGCTATCCGCCACGACTCCGGAGTCGCCGAGGGCCCCCCGAAGGCGCGGGCCGCCAGGAACGCGAGCAGGAAGTACTCGCAGAAGTGGAGCACCTTGTCCTGGTGCTTCCACAGGAGCGGGACCTTGGAGGCGGCCGGCGTGGAGGACAGCGCCACGATTATGCACATGTACGCTGCAGGCGGGAGCCAGTAGAGCACCAGCGTCAAAGCGGCCTTCCTGCTCATCCTTCCACTTCCCCGGCGCGGCCTGCCCGGCCGCGGACGCTCAATCGAGCTTGAACACCTTGCCGCCCACTATCGAGTACGCGGCCTTGCCGAAGACCTTCCGCCCGTGGAACGGGCAGTTCCGGCTGCGGGATTTGAACCTGCCGGAGTCCAGCGTCCATTCGCGCTCGAGGTCGATGATGGTCAGGTCCGCCGAGGCGCCCTCGCCCAGCGTGCCGCGGTTTATCCCGAGGATTGCGGACGGGTTCGAGGTGAACTTCGCGACGAGCTCGATCAGCGTGAGGAGGCCGGTCTTGTAGAGCTCGGTTATCGCCACCGGGAGCGTGGACTCGAGGCCTATGACCCCGTTGGGCGCGAAGCTGAACTCCACGTCCTTCTCCTCCTCGGAATGCGGCGCGTGGTCCGACGCTATGGCGTCGATCGTCCCGTCCTTGAGCCCGAGCTTCAAGGCGTCCACGTCCTCCTGCGTCCTGAGCGGCGGCTTCATCTTGTACTTGGAGTCGAACGTCTTTATCGTTTCCTCCGTCAGCGTGAAATGGTGGGGCGCAGCCTCGGCGGTGACCTTGACGCCCTGCTCCTTGGCCCTCCTAATCAGGTCCACCGACCCGGCCGTCGACACGTGCGCTATGTGCACCCTGCTTTTGGTGTGCGCCGCCAGGATGATGTCCCGGCTGACCATAACCTCCTCCGCCGCCTTGGGGATTCCCCGGAGACCCAGCACCATGGAGACGTACCCCTCGTTCATCACGCCGTCGCCGCTCAGCGAGAGGTCCTCGCAGTGCGATATGACGGTCTTGTCGAACATGGAGGCGTACTCCAGCCCCCTGCGCATGACCTCGGCGTCCGACACCGGGTTGCCGTCGTCGGAGAAAGCCACGGCCCCGCCGCGCGACAGCTGGCCTATCTCGGACAGCTCCTTGCCCGCGAGCCCCTTGGTCACTCCGCCTATCGGGAAGATGTTCGCGCCGCCCGCCCTCTCCGCCAGGAGCAGCACGTACTCGGCCGAAGCCTCGTTGTCTATCGGCGGCTTGGTGTTCGGCATGCACGCGACCGACGTGAACCCGCCCGCAATCGCGGCCGCCGACCCGGAGGCGATGGTCTCCTCCCCCTCGTCGCCCGGCTCCCTCAGGTGCACGTGCATGTCCACGAACCCCGGCGCGACAACCAGGCCCGTGGCGTCGATTACCTCCTCGGCCTGGTAGTTCATGGACCCGACGTTGCGGATTTGCCCGCCTTCGATGAATATGTCGGCGACCCTGTCGATTTTCCTCGCGGGGTCCACGACCCGGCCCCCCTTTATGAGTATGCGCTTCTTGGCCATGTGAGCACTCTCAG
Organism: Planctomycetota bacterium; assembly: GCA_041308285.1. Taxonomy (GTDB): domain Bacteria; phylum Planctomycetota; class JAKEIC01; order JAKEIC01; family DYIT01; genus PPR-0505. The sequence goes on from JBFZBV010000167.1 coordinate 2,076, forward strand.
TCTTTAATGCCTGACACCAGGTACAGCACGGCCATCCTCACGGCCAGCCCGTTGGTGACCTGCTTCAGAATAACCGAGTTGGGCCCGTCGGCGACTTCCGGCGTGATTTCCACGCCCCTGTTGATCGGCCCGGGGTGCATAATCAGCACGTCCGGCTTGGCGCGCCTCATCCGCTCGCCCGTAATCCCGAAGAGCCTCGAGTACTCCCTTATGGTCGGGAACAGGTTCTGCCTCTGGCGCTCGAGCTGGATTCTGAGCAGGTTGATGACGTCGAACTGGCCTATGACCTCGTCGAGGTCGTGATAGACCTTCACCCCGAGCTCCTCGATTTTCTGCGGAATCAGCGTGGCGGGGCCGACCACGCCCACGTTGGCGCCCAGCTTCTTGAGCCCCCAGATGTTGGACCTCGCGACGCGGCTGTGCGTGATGTCGCCCACGAACAGCACGTTGAGCCCCTCCACCCTGCCCTTCTCCTCGCGCATCGTGAAGATGTCGAGCAGGCCCTGCGTCGGGTGCTCGTGAGTCCCGTCGCCCGCGTTGACCACCCTCGCGTCGATGCACTCAGCGAGCATCTTGGGCGCGCCCGGCGCCGAGTGCCTGATTACAGCGATGTCGATGCCCATCGCCTCGATGTTGCGCGAAGTGTCCTTGAACGTCTCGCCCTTGACCGTGGAACTCCCGGCCGAGGAGAAGTCTATCGTGTCCGCGGAGAGCCTCTTGGCGGCCAGCACGAAGCTGATGCGCGTGCGGGTCGACGGCTCGAAGAAGAGGTTGGCCACCACCTTGCCCCGGAGGGCCGGCACCTTCTTGATGCTGCGGGTGGAGACCTCCTTGAACGACTCCGCCGTGTCGAGGATGTGGAGGATTTCCTCCTTGGTGAGCTCCTCGAGGGTCAGAAGATGTTTCCTGTGCCACGACATGTGAGTCCGGCCTCAAAAGGCGCATGCCGCGGCCCCCGCGCGGACCTCTCAGGACTTGTTCCTGACCACGACCTCGTCCGCCCCGTCCTCCTCGGACAGGCGGACCACCACGTCCTGGCCGGGCTTCATGTTCACAACCAGGCCTGCGAAATCGGGCTGGATCGGCAGCTCCCTGTGGCCCCTGTCGACGAGCACGACCAGCTTGATTGCCTTGGGCCGGCCGAAGTCGATGAGCTGGTCGATGGCGGCCCGGACGGTCCTGCCCGTGTACACCACGTCGTCCACGAGGACGAGCGTCACGCCCTGGAGGTTGAAGGCAATCTCGGTGCCCTTCACCTGCGGGGACGACGGATTGTCGTCCAGGTCGTCCCTGTACAGCGTGATGTCCAGGATGCCGGTCCGGAGGGAGACGCCCTCGGCGGATTTGATGCGGTCGATTATCCTGGAGGCGAGGTGCACGCCCCGCGTCCGTATGCCGACGAGCGCGATGTTGTCCCTGCGATCGTCCCACTCGAGGATCTTCTTCGCGGCCTTGTCCACGAAGTCGTCGATTCCGCCCCTGTCCAGGATTGTCTCTGCTTTGCGAGGCATGGCTGCCCATTAAAAGATTCGGGTATCGGTCACTCAGCGAAAATGTTCTTGCAGAAATCCATAAGATGTTCCGATTTCACGCGCGCAACGCGTGTTATGACCCGGACGAGCCCGACCTCTTTGGTCCCGGCTCGTCCGGATTATTGGCCAGATTCTATGCGCACACGTCCGGGCAATCAAGCGGAAACCGCGGAGCGCGCGACTGCGCTGCGCCGTTGATTCCCGATATCGGGTCCTGTATCTTGTCGCCGTGAAAGAACCTTCAGGCAAGGGCTACGGGATACTGCTGTTCTCCGGCGGGCTCGACTCCATGCTCGCCGCGGCGCTGCTCGTCCGCCAGGGCGTGCGCGTCGACGCCCTCCGCTTCTCGTCCGTCTTCGACCCTGCGCCTTTCGATGCGGCCTCCCTGGCCCGCAGGCTCGGCATCCCCGTTACCGTCATGGACCACACGGAGGAGATTATCGGGGCCGTGAAGAATCCCGAGCACGGCCTTGGCAGGCACCTGAACCCGTGCATCGACTGCAGGATAAGGATGCTCCGCAGGGCGGAGGCCCTCCGGGTCGAAAGGGGGGCGGACTTCGTCGCCACGGGCGAGGTCGTCGGCCAGCGGCCGATGTCCCAGCGCAGGCCCGCGCTCGACGCGGTAGAGAAGGCCTCCGGCCTCGCAGGGAAGCTCCTGCGACCCCTCTCCGCGGGCCTCCTGAATCCCACGGACGCCGAGATTGCCGGCCTCGTGGACAGGTCGGGGCTTCTTTCCATTTCCGGCCGCGGAAGAAAGGACCAGATTCGCATCGCCGCGGAAATCGGCCTCCAGGGGTACCAGAGCCCCGCAGGCGGGTGCGCGCTGACGAACGCGGAATTCGCGGCAAAGGCGCGCGACCTCCTTTGCCACGGCGTCCTCGACCCGGGGACAGCAGCGTTAATCAGGTTCGGAAGGCATTTCAGGCTCGACGACCGGACGCGCGTAATCATCGGCCGAAGCGAGCTCGACAACGCCGGGCTCGCGTCCCTGGCCCGCGAAGGCGACGTGCTGCTCGAGACCTCCGACCCGCCGGGGCCGGTGACGGTTGTCGCCTTCGACCGGCCCCATCGCGCGGACACAGGGCCGGATCGCAGGGCGGTCGAGACCGCGTGCGCATGGACCGCGGCGTACACCAAGGCCGGGCCCGGGGACGAGGTGGAAATCCTCGTGTCGGTCTGCGGGAGCGGCAATCCTCCGGCGGCGGCGAAGACCCGGCCGGCTTCGAGGAAGGACCTCGAATCGTTCAGGATAAAGGCGCTTTGAAACCCGCATCCTGCGCCTGATTCCCGGTTCCGCGCCTTCGGCGCGGGAGCTGATCGACTTGATTGAAGGCTTGCGGGGGGAAACGCTTTGGGGCTCTTTTTCTGCGTCCTGATTCTCCTGATCCGCGAACCTTCGGTTCGATATTTGACTCTGTTCAAAGGGCTGCTGCGCTAATCGTATCGTGGGGTGC
>JBFZBV010000168.1:0-3166 GCA_041308285.1 Planctomycetota bacterium
TCCGCAACGACCCGGACTTCCGGCGCAAGCGCAAGGAATGGGGCGGAATCAACTGACCCCGACCATAACCCGGACGAGCCGGAACCAAATAAGCAGGGGTCGTCCGGGTTATAACACGCGCTGCGCGCGTGAGAAGCGGAATGTCCTTTCAATTTCTACAATAATACTTTGACGAAGTGACTAAAGGGGTCAAGTCTTTGCCTGGACGGCCGCAGAGGGAGTCATGGCCGAGGCGCGGAAGCAGATTCGGAACCCGAAGCTCCTGATTGAGTACCAGGGCGAATAGGCCCAGCGCATTCCGGCCCTGCACACGTCCGGGGACATGAACCAGGACCCGCCGCGCAGCGATCGGACGTCCCTGTAATCGGCGTTGCCCGTGGCGTTCAGGCACCAGGTCGACATGCTCCCGCCGAGGTCCCTGGCCCCGAACGGGGACTCGTCCGTGGGAAAGGCTCCGACCTCGAGTAGGACCGCCCCTCCCTCGCGGGAGAAATACGTGTTCGCGAAAGTTCCGTCAATCCTGTCTCCGAAGGGAAACGTGCGGCCGTCGGCGCCGCGCGTTGCCTTCTCCCACTCGAACTCGTGTGGGGGCGTGTAGACCCTGCCGTCCTTCGTCGACCGCCACGCGCAGTAGGCCATGGCGTCGAACCAGGAAACGCCCATGACAGGCATGTTCGCTTCCAGGCGCCGCGGGATTCCGGCCTTGGTGCCCTTGTCTCCTGCGCCGGCGTCCCCTTCCCCTGCAGCGGATTCATGCGGCGCCGCGGCGGGATCCGGCGGCGGGATGCGGTACATGCCGCCGCTCTCGGCCAGGAAGAGATGCTCCCCTTCGCGCGGCTGGCGTTTCGCGGCCTCGTCGCGCCTGCCGGTCGCGCAGAGGTGGTCGAGGAATTCGACGTACTGCCCGAACGTGACGGGGTATTCGGCCATGAAGCAGTCGGAAGTCGAGACCTCCTTCTCCCTCGGCGTATCGCCGCCGGCCTTCTTGCCGTCCGCGAGGAAAGGCCCGCCCGGAACCTGCACGAATCCTTCCGGCACCTCGTCCTCGAGGTAGAGGCAGAGATCCATCCGCCTGGCGCGCCCCCTCTCAACGAAGGCCGGAACCCGCACCGGCCTGAAGTCCGGGTGGCAGACTATGCACAGGTAGGAACCCGCGGGGAGTTCCGCCTCAATCGGGGTCCTCCCCAGATAGAGGCCTTCCTTCGGGCGGTACGGCGATTCGGGCCGGTACAGGCGGTCCAATACATGGGGTGGGATGGTGTGGGGCGCAGGGTCCGGTGCGCGAGATTCACGGCCGGTTTCTTCTGTTCGCATCGCTCCACCCTCCCACCCTTCACCCTTCGCCCTTACATCTCTGGGGAGCATGGGCGCGAGCAGTCTGTCCCTCTCCTCGAAGCGGAACAGCCAGACGTCGGCGCCGGGGGTTTCCTCGAGGCCGCATCCGGGGCCGTGCCCGAATCCCGAATCCCGCGGGAAGATCCTGGTCTCGGGGACGGGGAAGTCATTGGGTTCAATCGCGGCGCCGAACGCAGGGAGGCCGTCCCTCCAGGGAATGACGGGCTTTTCGCCGAATTCCACGCGCCAGCCGGGGTCCCGGACGGCCCGAAGGCACGCGCAGCGCCGCGAGAAGGTCCGGAGGGTAATCCTCCCGGGCCTGTCGAGCATCGCGATTCGGGTCATGTCCCTGTCGTATTCGTCGAGGAAGCTCCGGTAGAGGAACATCTCGTCCCTGTCGTCCCTGGCCTCGGCGGCGAGATACCTCTCGAGGTAGAGATCGCACTTGCCGTTCCACCCTGCGGGATTCAACGGGTCCGAAATGATTGCCTCGCCGAAGGCGACCTCCGCCTTGCTGAACTCGACCATCCTCTGCTCTCTGAGGGATTTGAGGTCGTCCTCCATCTTCCACAGGGGTTTCTTCTGGGACACAGGGGCCCAGAACTCGGTGGTGGCGCCCGCCTTCTTCAGCGCGGCTTCCTTCTCCTCAATCTCCATCCCGATTGCGCGGAATTTCTCGAGGCCCTTCCTGCCCTCTTCGACGAGCTCAGCCGCCCTCTGCCTTCTCCTCTCGATCTCCTTCTCGCCCTCGAGGAACTCCTGGATTTCGTGCCGGATATCCAGGGCGGACGAATACCGGTCGGACTTGTTCCACGACATCGCCTTCATGCAGATTCTGTCGAGTTCCGCGGGTACTGGATCGGGGGTCCATGGGGCTGCGGCGGGTTCCGGGCCGATTTCGGAGCGCGGTTCCGCGGCGCGGGCTCTCAGTTCCGACACGCGGGTCGAGGGAGGGGGCAAATCCCGCTTGCGGACCTTGGCGAGGATTTCGTCCCCTGATTCGCTCTCGAACGGGGGTTTCGACGTGAGGATTTCGTACAGGATTCCGCCCAGGTTGAAAATGTCGGTCTGCCTGTCGATTTCGCCGATCCGCCCGGCCGCCTGCTCGGGAGAGACGTAGGCGAGCGACCCGATGATTTCGCCGTCGATGGTGAGCGCGGTCGCGCTGTCGCTCTCTTTGACTCCGGCGGATTCCGCGACGGCGTAGGAAGCGGGCCGTTCCTCCTCGTCCTGGCCGATGATTTTCGCGAGCCCCCAGTCGACGACGTACACCTCGCCGTATGCGCCGACCATGACGTTGGAGGGCTTTAGGTCCCTGTGGATGATTTCCCTGTCGTGCGCGTAGGCGACGGCCACGCACACGTCCTGGAAAATCTGCAGGAGCCGCATCCTGGTGAACTCGCGCCTGGGGTCGGCGAACGCGCCGGCCGCGCCATCCGGGGGCACGGAGGCGGAGCGGGCCTCGAAACCGCCGTCGGCCAGGGCCTTGATTATCTCGAGAAGGTCGTGCCCCTGCACGCGCCCCATCACGAAGTACGGGACCCGGCCTCCCCCCTCCTCGCGTATCCCGACGTCGAAGACCGGGATGATGTTGGGGTGCAGGAGCCGGCCGGCGACCTCGCCCTCCCTCAGGAATCTCCGCATGAGCGCGGGGTCGTCGGTGTGGAGGATCATTTCCTTGACCGCCACGTCGCGCCCCAGGAGCTGGTCCTTTGCGGCGAGGACCCTGCCCAGCGCGCCGCGGCCGATTTCCCCGCCAATCGTGTAGCGCCCCGGTCCTTCGGAGGCTCCGGCACCTGCCCGCCCGACGGCCGGCAGGCCGCCCGGTGCG
>JBFZBV010000169.1:0-2692 GCA_041308285.1 Planctomycetota bacterium
CATGCGCACGCCGCGCTGATGATCGCCGCGATGTCGACCGCATCGATCGTCAATCTGATGTACATAAGGTTCCTCGGATCCGCGCTTTCGAGCGCCGACCTCGGCGTGTTCTTCTCCGCCCAGTCCATTCTTCTGATATTCGGCGCCGCCTTCGGGGCGGTGCAGGTTTCCGTTGCCGGGGGCGCGGCGGAGCTTTGCGCGGCCGGCGGCGGGGGCGGACTGCGCGATTTCGCCAAGGGATGGTTCCGCATCGCCCTCGGCTGCGCGGTCGGGATAACCGCGCTTTTCGCCATCCTCGCGGCCTGGGCCTCCGGGTTCCTCCATTTCGGTTCCCCTCTGGCGGTCCTCGCCGCCGGGCTGGCCGCCGCCCTGTACGTGCTCATTCCGGTGATGCTCGGGCTGTTCCAGGGAATGCAGAATTTCCGCGCGTTCGCGGCCCTCTTCCTCGCGGACGTGGCTGGAAGGCTCGGATCCGCGGTCCTCTTCCACCATCTCGGCATCCTGGACGGGACCGGCGCGATAGCCACGCTGCCGGCGGCGTTCCTCGTGGTCACCGCCGTTTTCGGCCCGGTCCTGGCGGTCGGCATCGGGCGGGCCGGCCGGCCGGGCGGGGGCGGCCGCGGGGAAATCGCCCTCCTCGATGTGTTTACGGTGGCCGTGTCTCTCATATCGCTGGGCTGCTTCTCGTACATGGACATGCTCGTGGTGCAGAGGGTGTTCGGCGGGGATGGGCCGGTGCTCGATGGAATCACGAGGGGGACAGGGGCCTACGGCGCCGCCGCGTACATAGGAAGGTCCCTGATATTCATCGCTCTGCCCCTGGTGACGGTCATGTACCCCAAGGCGAGGGCGTGCGTCTCGTCGGGCGAGCCGGCGCTGCCTCTTCTCGCTCGGACGTTCAAAAGCGTCGCGGTGGTCTGCGTCCCGCTTTCGGCCCTGTGCGTGGCGTTCGCCGGGGAGATCTCGGACGCGCTTTTCCCGGCTCTGTCCGCCAAGGGGCTGGTGGGGGCCTACGCGGTGGCGGTCCTGCCGTACGTGTTCCTGACCGTGACCGCGTACTTCTGCCTCGCCGTCCGCGAGAACTGGATAGCCGTCGCGCTGCCGGCCGCGGTCGGCGTGCAGGCCGCGCTCTACGCGGCATTCCACTCGAGCCTGGAGGAAATAATACGCGTGATGGGAGCCAGCGGAGCCGCGTTCTGCGCGGTGATTGCGATCGCGGCGTTCGTCCGCGCCCGGCGGAGGGAGAAGGGGAGGGACGCCGCGTCGCATGGCGGGGCGGCGTCCGGCGACCCGAGTCCTACACCCTGAGGGTCAGGCCCAGGGACGGTCCCGCCTGTGCGTAGGTTAGCTCCTTGTCCTCCCCGTCTCTGCTGAATTCGTAAGTCGAGTAAGCGTAGCGGAATCCGCCCCACGCGAAGATGTGCGGCGCAATCTTGATTTCGCAGCCCCCGAAGAACTCGAAGTACGTCGTGTAGACCTTGAAATCGCTGCTCGAATAGTAGAATCCGCAGAGCCTCAAATCCGCCATGATCCTCACGCCCCTGACGACGTCCACGGAGTAGTTGAGCCCCACGACGGGGTAGAAGGCGTCTATGATGTCGGTGAAGCCCGTGCCGTCCCCGAAATCGAGGTCGAGCGTGAACATCGTGTACTTGGCGCCGAGCTCGAGGCTGGCAGTCCCCGGCAGGGGCATCTTGGGAGTCCACCTGAGCGCTCCCGAAATCTCGAAGAACGACGCCTGCATCTCCAGGCTTTCCCCGTAGGGGAGCACGCAGCCGTCGTACTTGTTGAACGAGCTGACCGTGTCCTCGCCGCCCAGCGAGCCCAGCCCGATGTCGAAAGTCCCGGACAGCCTCGGGAACAGCTTTATCTCGTTGCGCAGCAGTCCGTAGACGGTGAACTGATCCGATCCCAGATCCCGGCGCGGGTGAATCTTCGTGCCGTCGCCGGCAGGGTCGTCGCGGAGGATTCTCCACTGGGAGAAGAGGCTTCCCCAGATTTCAATCTTGCTCGAGAAGACCTCCTTCTGCTCGCGCGGGGCCTTGCGCCCCGGCGGGAAGACGGGCTTTTCGGCCGCTCCCGCCTGTCCCGGACCGGGCCCGGGCCTGGCCGCGCCAGGAGCGGCGGTTTCGGCCGGGGCTGCCGCCGGCGCGTTCATCCGCGCGGCTATCTTGGCGGCGAGCTTGAAATCCACGTCCGCCTTCTCCTTCTCGCCCATGAGGTGGTAGACCTCGCCGCGCTTGAGAAGGACGCGCCTGTGCACGGCGTAGAACTGGACCTTGTGCGGAATCGTCTTGAGCAGCGAAGTGTAGATGGCTGCGACCTTCGGGGCGTTCCTCTGCCGGTTGTACGCGAGGAGCCTGTCGCACTGCTTAATCTGCCTTTCGGCCATGGACGAGCGCTGCTGCTCCGGAGTCATGCATCCGAAGGACAGCACGCAAGCCAGGGCGAGACCTGCGAGCAGGATCAATCTTCTCATTTCGCAAATCCTCCTATTGGAAGAATCCGCGCGGGCCGGAAGCCGCCTCGATGCCCGGTTTGGGCCGCACGGTCCATCCATTATGACACTTTGCGGCGACGAAGACTAGGACTTTCGATTCCCGGGCGTTGACCTCCCGACGCCGGCGCTGTAGCCTCTAGCCGATGGGAATAGGATGCTTGCCGCCAAGGCTGCTTTATCTGATTCGTTCCG
>JBFZBV010000170.1:0-5857 GCA_041308285.1 Planctomycetota bacterium
TACGGCCGGGGTCTGTTCCGCGGGCGCGTCCGTGCCCTTCAGGGCGTGAACCTCTCAATCGCCCGCGGCTCATTCTACGGCCTCGTCGGCCCGAACGGGTCGGGGAAGAGCACTTTCCTCCGCATATTCGCGGGAATAACCAGGCCCCACTCCGGATCAGCCATGCTGCTCGGCCTGCCTGCAGGGTCGATTGCGAGCAAGAGGCGCCTGGGTTTCGTGCCGGAGAACCAGGCCCTGCCCGCCAACCTGACGGGGTTCGAGGTGCTCGACCTGTTCGGATCGCTCTCCGGCGTGCCGCGCGCAAGGCGCAGGGCGTCGATTGGGAAGTGGATTGGCGTCTTCGGCATGGAAGGGCATTCGGAGAGGCTCGTGAAGGAGTACTCCAAGGGCATGGCCCAGAAGATCTGCATCATCCAGGCTTTAATCCACGAGCCCGAGGTCCTGCTCCTGGACGAGCCCGCCTCCGGCCTCGACCCGGGATCGCAGGAGGCGCTCGCGGGCGTTCTGGCCGGCCTGAACCGCTCCGGCGTCACGATTGTGGTGTCGAGCCACGTGCTGTCCAGCGTGGAGTCCCTGTGCAGGGAGGTGGGGATACTGCACGGGGGCAGGATTCTGAGGAGCGGCCCTGTGGCGGAGATCACGGGAATCCGGGGCTGTTTCGACGCGCGCATACGTTCGGGCGTTGCAGGCGAGGACGAGCTCGCGGCGGCCCTGGGCCGAGCGGGATTCGAGGTCGAGTCGGTGAAGCCGGCGGTGAAGCCCCTGGTGGACGTGTTCGCAACCGGGCCGGGGTTCGGCGCTCTTGGCGAAGAGGCCGGCCGGCGCGAAGGCGGGCCCGGGCCTGCTCCGCAGTCCGGCCCGATCTCGTCCGGATCATGATGAAACCTCTATCCATCGCAAGGGTTCTCGCGCGCGAGGCCATGCTTTCCGGCAGGCTCAGGATGGCGTTCCCTGCAGGCGCGCTTCTGCCGTTCTCGGTCCTGCTCCTGCCGTCCACGGACCCTGCGAGGGACGCGACGGCCGCCTCGTCCTTTTCGATGGCCCTTTTCCCCTTGCTCGTGTGGTTCTTCGCCCTGACGGCGCCCGCATACATCGCGTCCCCTGATTCGGGGTTCGGCCTCGGCAGTTTCCTCAGGTCCAGGCCGGTGCCTGCATGGGTCGCCTTCATGGGCCGGTCCCTGGCCGGAATCCGGGTGAGCCTCCTCTGGTGGGCGGTGACTGCGACCGCCACGTGGGCCGCGCTCACGGCCGCGTACTCCCGGGCGCCCGGCGGGACGGCGGACACGCAACGCAGGGTGGCTCCTGCCAGGGCGCCCGCCGAGGGGACAGTGCTTTCGCCGGGCGGAGAGGCGGCCGTGTTCTCGTTCGAGGGGCTCGAGGAGGAGGATTTCGAATCCGGGCCGATCGAGGCGGGCGTCCACGCGGCGTTCAAGATTGCGAATCCCGAGCCCGGAGTCATGGGAGCCGAGATCAGAGTCAGGATTTCCAATCCGAGAACCGGGGCGTCGTCCTATGCATCGGCCGAAGTGCTCAATCCCCGGCGGCCGCTATCGTTCGCGATTCCGCGGGAGACGGTCTTCCCGGGCGGGGCGGCGGACGTGGCGGTCTCCATGGGTCCGTCCCCGTTCACGAGCGAGTTCAAGGGCGAATGCGTGTTCCTGCTCGCCAAGGGCCGGGGCAGATTCGCGGGATTCGCGGTATGCGCGCTATGCGCCGGAATCCTGGCAATCGGTCTTTCTCTCGTCTCGTCGGCGGTCTCGCAGGCCGTGTCGTTCCAGGTGGCGGCCCTTTTCGGATCCGCGTTCGGGCTTGCCGGTGCTGCGAGCGGCTATGCAGGCAGGATGGCCAGGTCGCTGATTGATTTCCCGCACTCCCACGGACCGGCAGAGGCGGTTTCCGGCGTCAAGGTCGCGATTCTCGAGGCTGCCGGTTTCGTATGCTCCGCGCTCCCGGATTTGCCTTCTTACGTTCCTGCCAGGGATTTCGCAGGGGGTTTCGACGTATCGTCTTCGTTCATCGCGTCCGCCGCCGCCTCTGCAGCCCTCCTCGCCCTCGCAGGAGCATGCGTCGGATCGCTCGCATCAGAGGCGGGAAGAGGGAGATAGCCGGATTTCCTTTCAATCCGAGCGGGCATGCGATTGTCCGCTAAATCATTTCTCCTTCCCACAGCATGCTGCAGAACTCCTGCCAAGGCAGGATCTCGATGCCGTCCTCGGTCTTGCGGGTGCGCTCTTCGCGGGAAACGACGATGCTCCGGCCGGCCGCATGTTCGTCCATCAGCGCCCGCATGCCCTTGAGGTCGGAGTCCCTGACCCGCCTGGAGGACTTGAATTCGACGGCCAGATCGAGGTCGCCCACGATGAGATCAACCTCGAAGCCCGAGCTCGTGCGCCAGAAGCTCAACGATCGTTCCAGCCTGCGGTAGGAAAGGAACGCGCGCACCTCGTTCAGCATGAAATGCTCGAAAGCCCTGCCGAAGAGATCAGAACCTTCGCTTACCTCGGGAGCCTCCGGATGGATATGGTTCGCAACCCCGACGTCGAACAGGTAGAACCTGGCGGTTTCCACAAGCCGTCTCTTCTTCGCCTTCCTCCACGGCTCTAGCGTGAAGCCCATCAGGGTGTCCTCCAGGATCTGGTAGTAGCTGCGGACCGTGCTCGCCGAGACGCCGGTCTCCCTGGCGATATTCGCGTAGTTCAGCTGCTGCCCGTGCGTGAGTCCGACGACCTGCAGGAAACGCGAAAACGCAGGAATGTTCCTCGTCGCGGATTCGTCGATGATCTCTTCCTTGATGTAGGTGTTGACGTAGGATCGGAGGAGCGGGGCAGGATCCGGGACGAGGTAATGGGCCGGAAGCGCCCCATGGTTGAGAAGCCTTGCAAGGTCGGGATTGGGAATCTCCCGGGTCGTCAGCGGAAAGAGCTGGTGTTCGACCGCCCTCCCCCCGAGGAGGTTTCGGGATTTCCTCCGCAGCTTGCGGGCGCTCGATCCGCACAGGACGAAGCGGGTCGGCGTATTTTCGAGAAGCCAGTGGACCTCCTCCATGAGTTCCGGCGCCTCCTGAATCTCGTCGATGACGACAACAGGCGGTCGTTTTGAAAGGAGCTCCTCGCGAAGAGTGCGCGGCCGGACGCTCAACTCGGCCCGCAATCCGGTATCAAGAAGGTCGTAGAACGCGGCGTCGGGAATCTGCTGGTGCAGGAGCGTGGTCTTGCCGGTCTGCCGTGGTCCCCAAAGGAACGACGCAGCCGAGCCGGTGACCGGATTCGCAATCCAAGTCAGGTCCAAGTCTCTCTTGAACAGTGCAAATCGTTGAGACATGCCGCTATTTTCATGTAAATCAGCTTGGAAGTCAACGATTTACAGAGTCCTTGTCCCTCAGCCGGTTTTCGGTTGGGGATTTCGGCGACAGTATGCTCTATTTGCAATAATCATGCGTTTAACCCTATTCGCCAAACCGGTTTGAAAGGCGCCGCATTTCCCCCGACCCGTCTTATGCTGCGGTCGGCGTCTTCGGCCGTATGTCCATTTCTTCGATTTGCGGTCAGGATAAATATCGTATACTACCCCGGAAATTTGCTAGGAAGAAGCTCTATGAAAATAACAAGTATCGGCTTTTGCGTCGCCTTCTCCCTCTTCGCGGCATCCACGTCCTTCGGCCTGGACTTCGACGTCCGCCATGTATCGGTCAGGACGTGCGGAGCGGACGCCGGCGAGGCATGGAACCTTTGGGCGAACGGCTACGCAGGCGAGTGGGTCCTATTCCCTGCTGACGGCGAGTACTGCTTCGAGGTCGAGGCTGCGGGGCAGCAGGCATGGGGCATAGGGCCCATCTTCAGGCTCTACGCCGGCGAGAACTTCGTCGCGGAGACCTACGTGGCGGACCCGTCAGGATTCGTGACGTTCAAGTACTCGTCCAAGGTGAAGGCCGGCACCCTTCTCGTCTCGGTCATGTTCAGAAACGACTACGTGGACGGCCAGCAGGACCGGAACCTGTTCCTCAGGCGGATATCGGTCTCGGCCGCCGCCAAGGGCGCGGCAGCGCCCGAGAAAGGCGCCGGGCCGGCCCAGTGGACCGGCCCGGAAGAGCGGCCCCCCTTCGCGGACTGGACCGCGGAGTGCGGCCTCGCCCTCGAGGGCGGGCCCCCTGCGCCGGACGTGCTCGGGGGAGTGCTGTGCGACTTCGACGGCGACGGCCGCGTTGACATTGTCCTGGCGGGCGCGCTCTGGCGCAACGCGGGCGGCGGGCGGTTCGAAAAGACAGCGGACGTGCCGAGGGGGGACTGCTACGCATGGGGGGACGCGGACGGGGACGGGGACCTCGACCTCTTCGTGGGGGCGCCAGGCGACGCCGACGCGCTTCTCAGGAACGACAGCGCCGCCTCGGCCGGCGGCGCTCCGAAGTTCACGGACGTGACCAAGGCGTCCGGCCTGCGCGCCCCGGGGCCCCCGCGCGCCGCGGCGTGGGGCGACTACGACAACGACGGGGACCTGGACTTGTACGCGGTCCAGTACGAGGAGCCGATGTTCACGGCCCACCACGACGTCCTCAACCGCAACGAAGGCGTCGACCCGGCAACCAAGGCCCCGCGCTTCACGGACGCCACCAGGGATGCGGGGATGGACGCGGCGGGCGCGCGGGTCGGGACCAGCGCCATGTGGTGCGATTTCGACGGCGACGGCCTCATGGACCTCTACGTCACGAACTACCGCCTCCAGGACGATTTCCTATGGAAAAACCAGGGCCGCAAGGCCGGCGGCGCCTGGACGTTCCAGGACGTCGCCGGGCCCATGGGAGTCGCCAAAGGCGGCCCGAGGAAGTTCGCCCACGGCACGGGAGTGCGGTGGGCGGACTACGACGACGACGGGGACCTCGACCTGTTCGTGTCCAACCTCAAGCACTCCAGCAAGAATCCGCAGTTCGAGGGGCAGAACGCCTCGGTGCTGTACCGGTACGACAAGGGGCGGTTCACCGACGTGACGGGCCTGATGGAGTTCGAGACCGATCCCCGCGACGAGCTGGACGACGTGTGCCCCGCCTTCTTCGACGCAGACAACGACGGGGATCTTGATCTGTACGTCGGCGGGTCGGCCCAGGGCGGCTCGTCGATATACAGCGCCAACGACGGCGAGCAGTACCATGGGAACTTCTACTGGAACGAGGGCGGAATCTTCCGCAAAGCCCGCTTCAAGAGCATCGAGATAGAGGACTCGTGGGGCGTTTCTGCGGGCGACCTGGACGGCGACGGGTTCGTGGACCTCCTCGTAGGGTCCGGCAATTGGTCCATCAAGGACGTTTTCAAGGGCCAGTCGCTCCGGCCTCCGGGCGACACGTGGTCGTGCGAAACAAGCCGCGTCCGCGTGCTGCGCAACACGCTTCGGGATCGGTTCCCGGACAACAGGTGGATGAACGTCCGCCTGGAGGGGAAGAAGAACCGTTTCGGCATCGGGGCGGTGGTCCGGGTCCGCCTTTCGGACGGACGCACCCTGACGCGCCTTGTCTTCTCCGGGACGACCAGCGAGGGCTGCTCCGGAGACCCCATAGTGCTGCACTTCGGCCTCGGGACCGCGACGGTGCAGTGGGTCAGCGTGGTCTGGCCGGGCACGAGCAAACCCGTGACCTACAAGAAGCCCGAAGGCCGTGACAGCTTCGAGCCATGCGGCCTCGCGGTATTGCGGGAGAAATGAAGGAGGATTTCCGGAACGGCTTGCCCAAGGCAAGCGGTTCTGGGCAATATCGGGGGGGTCTCCTAAAGAATCAGTGGGTAATCCGAAGGCAATCTCATGTCGACGTATCTCCTGATTCCAAAAGATATTGAGCTGAACCGACATTTGGCGGCGGTCACCGGATTTGCTT
>JBFZBV010000171.1:0-4409 GCA_041308285.1 Planctomycetota bacterium
ACCCGCCCTGTCCGACGCCGGCCCGGGCAGGGTCTCGTCGCCAGACACGGCCGCCCCCGCGGGCCCGGGGACCGCGGGGCCGCCCGCCGGCGGGCCCGGGTCCCATGTGGTCTCGTCGGCCGGTGCGGCCTTACTCCGCGCCCCGGCCTGTCCGCCGCCGGCTTCGAGTTCCTGGACCTTGCCGGGCAGGGTATCGTCCGCCCCGCCCGGCTTTCCGTCGACTTTCCACACGGGCAGCTCCTTGGTGCGGTCGTCGCCCTTGGCGGCCGTCTTGGTTTCGCCTTCGGAGGCGAAGATATCCTTCATCTTGCCGAGGCTCTCGGCCTCCTTGCGCTGCCGGTATTCCTCGAACGTGATGTCCGGCTTGTCCTGGCCTTTCTCGGAGGTCCTCTCCTTCTTGAAATCCTCGAAGGTCTTGAATTTCGCCGCCTTGTCCCCGGCCTGATCCTCCTGGCCGGGCTCGACCTTCTCGAAGCCCGGGGTCCAGCCCTTCTTGATTGCGGTCTTGGGCCTGTCCTTCCCCTTCAGATAGGCCTGGCGCATCTCGTAGACCTCGATTTCCAGCTTCGCGGAATCCCTGTGCTTGCGCTTCCTCTGCGGATCCTTCTCCGCGTCGTCCGATTCAATCACTGCGAGCTTCCTGGCCATCTCCACCTTGTCCCTCATCCTGTCGGCCGGTTCGGCCTGGGGAGCATCCCCGAACCGGTCGGAGAACTGCAGGATTTCGCCGAAGGCGGCGGCGCAGGAAAGGCGCTTCTCGGGCGAGAAGTCGATGAACCTCGCGATGAGGCTCAGGAAGAACCTGTACGTGTCCCTGGTCGGCGTCCTCTGGGCCTGCTTCTCGAGCGCCTCGAGGTCCGCGGCCTTCACCGGCGGGATGCCGCGGGTTATCGTCTCCAGTATGCTCTGCAGGCTGAAGTCCGTGAGCCAGTAGTAAGGCCTCTCGCCGGTCAGCAGCTCGTGCAGCGTCAGTCCCAGGGCCCACGAGTCCGCCTTGTCGGACTTCGGGTTCTCGCCCATTTCGTAGAGCTTGAACTTCGCTACCTCGGGGGACGTGTAGAGGGGAGTGAACGCCTCCCTGAACTCGGAGGGGTCGGAGGGGAACTTGCGGCTCCCGGGGCTCTTCCTCCCGTAGAAGAACGAGCTGCCGAAGTCCACGAGCTTTGCGACCCCTCCGAAATCAATCATGAAGTTCTCCGGCTTCACGTCGCCGTGGGCGATTCCGATGCCGTGCAGGTGTCCGAGCGCCCTGTTGAGGCCCTTCGCAATCCCGAGGACGATTTCCGGATCGACCTGCTTGTTGGAGTACTTCTCCCTCACGGCCTGGTATGCAATCTCCCGGAACGCCATGTACAGCCTCCCCTTGGAGGGATCGCCGTTCCAGTCCACCAGCTCGACGATGTTGTTCTTGTCGGGGTTCTTTATATGAGGGAGGATTCGCATCTCGTTGAAGAACGACCTGAGGTTCCTCGTGTTCGTGGCCTGATGGGAGCTCTCCTGGAGCGGAATGCCCTTCACGATGTAGACCAGGTTCTTCTGGATGCCCTTCTCGGGCGAGTCCTCGACGGCCTTGGCCTTGAAGACCGTGGAGACGTTGCCCTGCCTTCCCAGCACGGACTCGACCTTTATGCACCCGAGGACGTCGCCGATCGCTACGGAATGCTTCTCGTAGGCCTCCGCAATCCGCGCGAAAAACCTGTCGTCCGGGAGACCGGTGTATTCCACCTCGCCCATGCGGGTCCCCTCCAGGCCTGCCCGGGAAGCCCGGGACTAGATCGTAGAGAAGTCCTTGTAGAAAACCATGTCGCCCATGGTGCGCCATACGTCGCGGACGTCATGCGTCATCATGACGAGATCATGGTTCCTGCCCTTGACGTCCTTTATGAACCTCCTGAGCTTCGCGGCGGTGCGGAATCCCGCCCTCTCGAGCAGCTTGCGGAGCGCCTCCTGCTCCTCCATGAGCTCGCACATGAGCTTCTCGACCCCGAGGTCGAGGGCGCACCTGACGACCTCCTTGGCGAGTATCGAAGCCAGCCCCTTCTTCCTGTACTGCGGGGCCACGACCACCCTGAACTCCCCGACGTGCCTCGACCAGCCGTGCGGCCTCAGGTGGATGGTGGCGTCCCCCACGACCGCCTCCCCGGCGAAGGCGAGTATGGGAATCACGCGCGAGTAGTCCACCTCCGCGGCCCATCTCTCGATTACCGCCCTGTCCGTGACGTCGTCCTTGAGCACCAGCCTGCTTTCGTCCGGAAGGTTGCAGAAGAACGCGTACAGGGCCGCCGCGTCCTCTCCGGTCATGAGCCGGAGGACCGCTTCGGACCCGTCAAGAAGCCTTGCGGTCTTGGGGTATTCCTTCATCCGCTGGCGCTCCTTCCAAATCCCCTCCCCTGAGGAACGCGAGTATCGCCGGCAATCCCTCTTCCGAGCGCTCCATGAGGCAGCTGTGGCCGCCTTCGAGCATGAGGAGCTTCGAGCCTTCAATGCCCTCGTGCACCGCCTCGACGCAGAAACGCGGAGTCAGGAAGTCGGTCTCCCCGCCGATGACCAGCGTGGGCATCCTGATGACCGGCCTCCTCGAATCGAGCTCGCGTATGGCCCTGACCTGCGCGAGGATGGCCGCCCTTCCTCCCGCTTCGAACCTGAGCTTCGACTCCATGTCCGCCACCTTCGCAGGCTCGCTCTTGAAGAACGCCGGGGACGCGATGATGGGGGCCACGACCTCGGCGTACTCCGCCGGGTCAAGCTTCCCGGCGAGTATCTCGAAAATCCGGAGCAGCCTCGAGGTCCACCTGTCCAGCCGGGAGGCAGTGGAGACGAGGACGAGCCTGTCCGCGAGGCCTGGGAACTCCGAGGCCGCGTACTGCGCCACGATTCCGCCCAGCGACACGCCAAGCAGGTGCGCCCTGCCGATCCCGGCATCCCGCAGGACTTCCACGAGGTCCTCGGCCATGCGCCGGAGCCCGGCATCCTCCATGCGCAGCCCCGGCGGGAGCTGCGACCGGCCCAGACCCCGCGGGTCGTAGGACACCGTCCGGAAGCATTTCCCCATCACCTTGGGGAACGGCCCCCACGCGGCGGCTCCGACCCCAATGCCGGGTATCAGCGCCAGCGGCCGGCCTTCGCCCCAGACGTCGTAGTGGATTCGGACCCCGTCCGAAGTCAGCGCAAAAGGCATCCCGTCTCCTGCCGTCGAATCCCGGGCAAATCCGGGCGTTACTCACTCAGCGACAATATTCCGGCCGTCCGGGTTGTGCGATTATAGCCCCGCACGGGGCCAAGTAAAAGCTCCACGGCCGGTCCTAGCCGGCCCTGGTCCAGATCCCGCCGTCGGAGGCGTCCTTGCCAGCCTCGGGCGCGAGCTTCTCGGCCGGCACCGCCGGGCTCCCGGCCGGATAGGCGTCCGCGGCGGCGGCGAAGCCCTCGAGCCCCTCGTTCCTCGACGATGCGGAGGCGAAAACGACGCCCGAGGGGCCCACTACCAGCGTCCTTCCCCCGCTGAACTTCCTGGACAGCGGCCAGGCGTAGCAGCACCAGGCCTTCTCCCGCATGTCCGTGAGGGCCGCAGGCTCGGCACCGCAGCAGTCGTCCTGGGCCACTGCCCCCGACTTGCCGGGGAGGTACAACCTGAACACGTACCCCCCCGAGACCGCCATGCCGTTGGGGTCGGTGATTTCCCTGAGCGCCCTGGGCAGGTCGGGCAGCGGGGTCTTTTCAGTGCCGCCGCGCACCTCCATGACGCCTGCAATCTCGCAGAAGAAGCCGAATTCCCCCTTTCCGTCCCCGTCGAGGTCGGCCCTCTTCGAGGACGCGAACGCGGACTGCAGGGCGTGGATTGACTTCAGGGCCCCGGCGGCGGCGGCCTCGGTGCAGGTTCCGGCGGCCATAATCCTCTCGTCGCCGGCGTAGAATATCTTCTGCTCGTTCCTGAAGGAGGCGAACCTGATCCGCAGCAAGGCCAGAATCCCGCCTTCCCTGCCGAATCCCGCGACGACTGCAATCATGTTCTTGTCGAGCTCGGTCATCACGGTGTCGGCGAACAGAATCGCAGACGAGTCGGTGGACCTGAACTCGGCCATGGTCAGGTCGGAGAATGCGCTCTTGTCGCGGAACCCCTCGTACAGGACCGCGAGCTTCTTCTTGTAGTCCTTGGTGAGCTCGATGTCGTCCATTCCCGCGTTCTCCGGCCTCGCCCTCCACCGGTCCTCTCCGCCGTAGTACCTGGAGAAGATGCTCTTTATCCCCGCGAAATCCAGGAAGCCGCCGGGAAACCCGGTAACGTCGTTCGCTATGACCGCTATCCGCAGGTCCTCGATTATGTTCGCCATCCTGGCGCGCTCGTGCTTCGTGACGGTCGACGCGGTCTTCCGGGGCGATTCCGCGGGCGCGGCTTGCCCCCCCCCCCCCCC
>JBFZBV010000172.1:0-6221 GCA_041308285.1 Planctomycetota bacterium
CCGGGGATTTGGACTGCGGCAGGGCCTTGGCATTCGACGTGCCGCTCTATCGTCCCTCCGGCCCATGCCTTGATTCACCTCCATGCGGATTGCGGGCGCGGCGCGTGCTGGCAAATCCTGAAAACGGGTGATTTGAACGACTGTCTCAAGGATGTGACCGATTCCCGTGATTCCGACCTGACCGACTTCAGCGCGGCCACCATCTTGTGGACGACGATTCCGCGCGCGACTCTTCATCGCCGGCCCGGCGGCCGCGGTATTGCGCGGAAGCTGTCTTTAGTCTAACATCAGCTTTCCGGCCTGCGCGGTCCTGCCGGAGAAGGCGGGGGCGGAGGGCAATCGGAAACCATCCTTGGGGAATGGATCGGTTCGTGCTGTTCGAGGCTTGGCGCTGCGGCCTTTCGATGCCGGGGTTTTCCCTGCGATCCCCACCCGGCCGGGGGCCGTGCCGTCTGGGAGTGATTCACATGAAGCATTCGTTGGGATTGGGCGCGGCGCTGGCCGCTGCGGCCATGCTGTGCTCCTCGTGCAATTCCGCGGAAGGGCCCCGGGCCAAGTTCGGCGAGAACCAGTACTTCCAGCAGGTCGAGTTCTACAGGATTTTCAACGCCAAGGACAAGCTGGCCGACATCGTAATCACCACCCGGGACTACAGGGAGGCGAAGGACCAGCAGGAATGGTGCTCGATTCTCGACTTCGAGGATGGGAAATACCAGAAATTCGAATACCAGAAGAACAGGAAGTACCAGTACGGAAACGACCGGCGCAGGCACAACGCCGGATTCGCGTGGCCGGTGGACTTCTACGACGAGCCCGAGAACAGGTGCATTCTGCTGCTCGAGGTGTCCTCCGAATACGCGGTCCAGGGCGACAACGTGTCCTACACGGGCAGCGGGTACGCGGAGGAGCTCGCCAACCTCGCGGCAGTCGCGTTCCTCGTGCGCAGGACCAAGGAAGGTTTCGCCAAGGAGCAGGCCAAGGACCCGGAGATTCTGAAGGCGGCGGACCTCGTGGCCAGGGCGGTCGCGGAGAAGGGCGAAGAGTCCACGCCGGAAGAGGACGCTCAGATTCAGTACCTCAAGTTCGCGGGGGCCGTGTCGCTTCTCAAGCTCTCGAAGGCGGTGGACGCCGCCGTGGAGCTTCAGAAGATAGTCTCCAGGATTGAGTCCGCCGCGGCCGCGGGCGGGGGCGGGTCCAAGCCGGCTCGTTCCGACCTGATGAACCTCGACTACCTCGTGGTCGCCTGCAAGAGGCTCATCGAGGAGATAAAGCAGGGCAAGCACGGCGAGAAGCCCGACACCTCGGGCAAGAGCGGCAAGGGCGGGTCCGCAGGCAGCCGCTGACGGCGCGCGGAGCGCCCTTTTGGAGGCCTCTTTGAGCACCGCAATAGTCGCGCATGCCGACAGGGACGGCATAGCCGCGTCCGTCCTGCTCCTCAGGCACCGCGAGCCTTCCGGCCGGGTGTACCCGGTGGGCAGGGCCCAGGACATCGCCTCGCTGCTCTCCTCATGCTCCGGGAAGGCGTGCCCCGACAAGATGTACATCATCGGGTACCATTCGATGGTCTCCGAGGACACCTGGGCCGCGCTGCACAGGCAGAACCCCAGAATCTTCTGGTTCGACCACCACGTCGACAAGTGGGCGGACGTGCCCATGCCGCCTTCGGACATGGTGAGGGTGTTCCTTCCGGCGGAGGGGGAGAGGAACGCGCCTGCGGCCATGGTCGCCCGGTTCGTCTTCGGCGACGTCGCCGGCGTGCCCGCGGAAGACCGCGACTTCCTCCGGAGGATATACGAGGCCCTGCCGGCCGACGAGGTGGTCGACTTCATCGACGGGCTCCACGCAGAGATGCGAGGCGTGCAGTACACCGAGATGACGGACTTCATCAAGGCGGTCATCCACAGGAGAATCCCGCCCCATTACCAGCACTTCCTGAAGACCGCCAGGGCCGGCAGGAAGAACCTGCTCAAGTTCCTGTCTGGCGGCAAGAACCTGGTCAAGGACGGCAGGGTCGTGAAGGTATCCGAAATCGGCGAATTCGCCTCAATCCCGAGGCCCGTCCTCTCCATCTGGCTCCGGGACGAAACCGGAACCCGCATATCAATCCTGGACCTCGGAAAAAGCATCTACGTCAACATGAGGCACGACGTCAGGCTGGACCTCAGGAAGGAAATCAAGTCGGTCGACGGGTTCTCCTGCGAATACATTTCCGGCCATCCCTACGCCGTTTACGCGGACGGCTGCGCGATGGAGGACGGCTCCAATCCCTCCTCCGCCGTCTTCTCCCGCCTCTCGGCGCGGCTCGGCGAAAAAAGTTGACACTCCGCGACGGCCGATGCTAGATTTCTCTGTTTCGCTCCGGACGCCGGCTGCCTCCCGGCGCGGGCAGCGCCCCAGGGCGGGGCCGAGTGCGGAGCGGGCGTCGCGACCCTGCGGGCGGGGCCCGGATCCCGGGCGGATTCCTTCCCTGCCGGGCCGCGGGAAAGGCGGAAGTGGCGGCCCAGGGCCACCTGCGGGACTACGCAAGGTACACAGGCCTCGGGCTCGAGCTGGCCGTCCCGGTCATAGCAGGAAGCCTGCTGGGCTGGCATTTGGACGTCAAGCTTTCCGTCTCTCCGTGGTTGACCGTCGCCGGTTCGCTTGCGGGAATCGCCCTGGGGCTTGTGTCCTTCATCGCCACGGTGCTGAGGCTCGAGGAGAAGGGGAAGGATGAGCAGAAGTAGGGCAGCCGCGCTGTTCATGCTCGTGTCGGTGTCGGTCTCAGCGGGCGTCCCGTGCGCCGCAATCGGCCTCTTCCCGGACTTCTTCACCGCCCCCCGGGCGGAGGGGGTCGCAATCGGGACCCTCCTCGGATGGTCGGTGATGCTGGCGACCTTCGTCATCCTCCTATTCACAATCGGCGGGAGCCATAACGTCTTCCTGGGCGGCTACGTCGCGGGCTTCCTCGTGCGGCTGGCCTCGCTCGGCCTCGCCGCGCTCCTCGCCCTGGGCGTGAAGAAGCCGATGGAATTCGTTCTCGTCGCGGTGGTCGGGAGCTACTTCGTGCTTTTCTTCATTGAAGCTTGGGTCCTGAGCAGCCTGGCGCGCTTCGGAGCGTCGCCGGGCTTCGGCCGATCCGGAGGCGCCGCCGATGAGCGCTGACAAGCCGTTCAACTTCAGGGACGTGGTGAACCACATAAAGGACTCGCCTCTCGGCGGGGGCCACACCCTGGCCGACTCCGATCCGCTCTTCACGATCCTCGGAATCGAGTTCCGCCTCACCTGGCACCTGCTCATGATGTGGGTCGTGGCCGCGCTGGTATTCATAGTGTTCACGACCCTGGCAATCAGGCTCTCCAGGCGCGGCGGAGGCCCTCCCAGGGGCTGGTTCGAGAACCTCTTCGAGTCGTTCGTGGTGTTCATACGGGACGAGGTCGTCAGGCCCAACCTCGGCCACGGCGCCGACAGGTTCGTCCCGTTCTTCCTGACGCTCTTCCACTTCATTCTCTTCTGCAACGTCCTCGGGCTCGTCCCCGGATGCAGGACGGCGACCGGGAACATCGCGGTCACGGGGTGCCTCGCTCTGGTGACCCTTCTCGCCGCAGTCGTGTCGGGGATGGCCGTCCAGGGCCCGGTCCATTTCGTGAAGAATCTCGTGCCGCACGGCATCCCCTGGCCGGTGCTCATTCTGCTCTACCCGATTGAGATACTGGGGCTGTGCATAAAGCACGTGGCCCTCTGCATCCGGCTTTTCGCGAACATGATTGCCGGGCACATCGTCATCGGATCGATACTCGGGCTTATCTTCTTCTTCAAGAGCCTCGCGGTCGTGCCGCCGTCCATCTTTCTGGCGGTGCCGCTCATGGCGCTGGAGCTGTTCGTGGCGTTCCTGCAGGCGTACATTTTCGTGCTCCTGGGGTCTCTGTTCTTCGGCATGTCGGTGAATCCGGAGCACTAGGTCGGCGCGGACACCGTGTTCGCGCAGTGCGGATTTTAAAGGAGATGGCTATGGGAGTGAGTCTGGCGTATCTGGCCGGGGGGTTCGGTGCGGCCCTGATTATCATCGGAGCCGCTTACGGCATCTCGAAGATTGCCCAGACGGCGCTGGAGGGCGGCGCACGGCAGCCCGAGGTGGTCGGCCACCTCAGGATTTCCATGATTATCGCCGCCGCGCTGATTGAGGGCCTGGGGTTCTTCGGGCTCGTCGTGTGCCTGCTGCTGGCCACCAAGGAGGCCAAGGAGACAACGGCGGCGCAGCACTCGATGGCCCGCCCGGCGGTATTCGGATCCGAGGTGCCCGGCAGCGTCGGGTAAGGGGGGGTTATGGACCTCATCATGCCGGATCCGGGCACGCTCGTGTGGACGGCGGTGACGTTCCTCGTGCTCTTCGGCGCCCTTGCCGTGTTCGCATGGCCGAAAATCCTCGCCGCTCTCAAGGAGCGGGAGGACGGAATCGCGTCGGACATCAGGGCGGCGGAGGAGTCGAAGAAGACCGCGGGCGAGAGGCTCGCGACGCTCGAGGAGCGGCTCGAAAAGGCGAGGCTGGAGGCCAACGCGATTATCGAGGAGGGGAAGGCGGACGCCGAGAAGCTCCGCAACGAGTACCTCGAGTCGCAGCGCAAGGAGGCCGAGGCCATCCGCATGCGCCTCGCCCGGGAGATATCCCTGGCGAAGGACAAGGCGGTCGAGGAAATACGCCGCGAAGCCGTGGACATGGCCTTCGAGATGTCCAAGAGGATACTCGGCAAGGCCCTGGACCCGGCCGACCACGCCGAACTCATAGAGAAGTTCATATCGGAGTTCGGCAGGAAGTAGACCCGGTCGAGGCTTTGGTGTCCCGATGAACACGGAGAGGATATCTGGCGTGTACGCCCGCGCGCTGCTCGAGATGGGCGCGGAGGCGGGAACTCTCGATGCCGTCGGCGTCGAGATGGCGCTCTGGCACCAGGCAATCCGGGGAAGCCCGGAGTTCCGGGCATTCCTCGCAACGCCGAAGATTCCGCCTGCGGGCAAGATGGACGTGGTCCGCCGCGCCTTCGCCGGCTCCCTGTCCGAGGGATTCTTCGGCTTCATCGGTGTCGTCCTCGAGAAGAGGCGCGGCTTGCTTTTCCACGAGATAGCGAAGATTTTCAGAATCGGGCTCGACGAGAGGATGGGGCGGTCCTCCGCGGTCGTGCGCACGGCCCTGCCCCTGGTTGACGAGGTCGCGGCCAGGCTGAGGGCGACGCTCGAGTCGAAGCTCGGCGTGAACATCGTCCTGGACGGCAAGGTCGACCCGTCGGTAATCGGGGGGCTGTGGGTGAGGGTCGGCGACAAGGTGCTCGACGGCACCGTCCTGACGAGGCTCCGCACGTTCAGGCGGCTCATGGGCGCAGGAAAGCTCAGAAGCGAGGTGGCATATGAGGATTAAGGCCGAGGAGATAGTGTCGGTCCTCAGGAAGGAAATCGAGGGATACAAGTCCGAGCTCGTCATGGAGGACGTCGGCACCGTCCTCGAAGTCGGCGACGGAATCGCCAGGATATACGGCCTGCACAAGGTCATGTCCGGCGAGATGCTCGAGTTCGAGAACGGATCCTTCGGACTCGCGCTCAACCTCGAGGAGAACAGCATCGGAGCCGTCATCCTCGGCGAATACCTCACAATAAAGGAAGGCGACTCGGTCAAGCTCACGCGCAGGGTGCTCAGCGTCCCATGCGGGGACGCCCTGGTGGGGCGGGTGGTGAACCCGCTGGGCATTCCGATTGACGACCTGGGGCCGATAAAGACGGAGCATTTCAGGACCGTGGAGAGCGTCGCGCCGGGCATCGCGCAGAGGCAGCCGGTGAACGTCCCCCTCCAGACCGGCATCAAGGCCGTGGACGCCATGATTCCCATAGGCCGGGGCCAGAGGGAGCTCATCATCGGCGACAGGGGGACCGGCAAGACGGCCATTGCCGTGGACGCGATTCTCAACCAGAAGGACACGGGCGTAATCTGCGTCTACGTCGCAATCGGACAGAAGGCGTCGACCACGGCCGGCGTCGTGGAGAAGCTCAAGTCCGCCCACGCCCTCGACTACACGACCGTCGTCGTCGCCACGGCGGCGGATCCGGCCCCGCTGCAGTACATCGCCCCGTACTCGGGGTGCGCCATGGCCGAGTACTTCATGTACGAGGAGGGGAAGGACACTCTCTGCGTCTACGACGACCTCACCAAGCAGGCCCAGGCGTACAGGCAGCTGAGCCTGCTCCTCCGCAGGCCG
>JBFZBV010000173.1:0-4318 GCA_041308285.1 Planctomycetota bacterium
GATTCTGTTCCCGTCCTCCGGGTCGACCACGATGTCCGCCGGATCCGGCCGGATGTCGGTCACCTCGGCCTTCTGGCCCCGGTGGTCGATGGGGCAGGCGACCCACAGGAGGATCTCGGGCTTGGCGCCGGCGTCGACGATTATGTTGTCGACCACATGCCAGTAGCGGCCTTCCACCCATTCCCGATTCTTCATGCGCAGTCCTCGGACGACGCCGAGCCTCCCCGGTCGGACGCGGTCATTGCGGCCGGCGCGGCCCGGCCGACGGGCCGCGGTTCGATCCGCGGCCGTCCCTCAACCAGTGCCTGAGGAGGCGCCGGCCGTACTCGAGGCCCACAACCGGGGAGAGCGCGGCGACGCGCAGGATGTCCGGAAGATTGAGGAGGTTCATGGCAAGGGCTTTCCTGAGCATGCGAGTCAGCTGCTCGGGGTTGTAGAAATCGTTTCTCAGGGTCTTGCCGATGCGCTTGAGGTCCTTGCGTTCGAGCCCCTTCTGGTACACGAAGCCTGTGCTTCCGATCCACGCGCCCTCGGTCTTGGCCACCTCCTCGTGTATGGGGCTGAACCTCTCGGCCCGGAGCTTGCTCAGGGTTATCGAATCGAGGCCGATTTCCCGCGCGAACTGCGGGATGAGCATCATCTCCTCCTCGGTCTCGCCCAGGTTGCCGTATATGAAATACCCGTGGTTGAAGAACCCCATGGACCTGATCACGGCCATGTATTCCCGGATTTCGTCTGTCCTGAAGCCCTTGCGGAGCTGCTTTAGAATCCTGTCGGTTGCGGACTCGATTCCGAGGAGCAGGATTTTCACCCCCGCGGCCCGGGCAGCCTCGAGCACGTCCGGCCTCCGGGCGATTTCCACCCTTGCGTTCACGATGAAGTGCTTCTGAAGGCCCCTCGCGACTATCCCCTCGCATATCGCCTTGGTCCGGTCGGGCTCCACGAAGAAGTAGTCGTCAGAGAATATCACGTAGCGGGCATCCACGGTCTCGAGCTCGGCGAGCACGGACTCGGCGGATCGGCTCGAATACTTCCGTTTCTGGCCCAGCGGGTTCATGGAGAACGTGCAGAACTTGCAGTTGAACGGGCAGCCGCGCGAGCCCAGCACCGCGTCGAACGACCCCGTGAGGAGCGGGATGTTGAGCGCCGCGACCCGGTACGTGGCGCGGCGCAGGCTGCGGTCCGGGTTGGGAAGACTGTCCGCGGGCGGGAGAGGACGGTTCTCGTTGTGGACAATCCTGCCGTTGTCCCTGAAGGACAGCCCGAGAATCGACTTGAACGGCGCCCCGGCCGCGATTTCCCTGATTGTCTCCTCCCCCTCGCCCCTCACGAGCCCGATCATGTTCGGCAGGGATACGAAAAGCCACTCGACTTCCTTCGTGGCCGTCTGCCCGCCTATAATCAGCGGGATTCCGGGAGGCAGGCTCTTGAGCATCTCCACGGCCTTGTCCGCGTTGTAGTCCCAGTTGAGGCTCGCGCAGACCAGGTCCACGCCCTGTGATGCCACGAACTCCTTGAGCCCGCCCAGGTCGCGGACCTCCGGGTCCCTCGACATGTCGACGAGGCTGACCCTGCCGACGCGGCCCTTGAGCGCGCCTGCGATGTACTCGAGGCCCGTAGGCGGGAAGAAGTTCATGCCTGATATGTGCTTCTGGTAGGGGAACAGGCAGAGCACGTGCCGAGGAGTCGCAAGTCCGTCCAATTCAGATTTCCCGAACGATTGCCGCCCGCGCAAAGTCGGCGGGCCATGGGGAGGGATTCTACCCGAACCTGGGGGCCAAAACAAACATCCACGGGCCTCGGGAGGCTGATTTGGATTGCGCCGCGGGCCCGTCCCGGGCGAAAATCGGCCCCGATTCGGAGCCGTATCGGGAACCATTCCGGGCTGGTTGCGTCGAACAGGGGAGGTTCCATCTTCATGGAGGTGATTATGCGTGCGATATCGGCGGCTGCCGTGCTTCTGCCTGCGCTGATCGCAGGCGCCGCGCTTGGAGCGGACATCGGCGTTCCCGGGGACTGCCCTTCCATCCAGAAGGCAATCGACAAGGCCGCGAAGGGCGACACGGTCCGAGTGGGTCCCGGGGAGTGGAAGGAGTTCCTGACCCTCAAGGACGGAGTGGCGCTCGTGGGCGCCGGGTCTTCCAAGACGAAACTCAAGGCGCCCGAGGCGGGGGGCTGCGTGGTGACGGTTTCCGACGCGGAGCTGTGCTGGATTGACGGCGTGGCCATGGAAGCCGACGCGGAGGGGAGGTGCGTCGACGCGTGCAACTCCCGGCTTACAATCTCGAACTCGGCCGTTGCCGGCGCCAAGGAGGGCGTGGCTCTCAGGGACTGCTATCAGACCGTGATTAGGAACTGCTTCTTCTGGAACAACGCGACCGGGATAAGGGCGCTGGAATCGCGCGCGACAATCGCCATGAACCGCTTCGACGCCATGTCCGACGCGAGATTCAACGTCTACGCGGACAAGTC
Source organism: Planctomycetota bacterium (assembly GCA_041308285.1). Lineage (GTDB taxonomy): Bacteria > Planctomycetota > JAKEIC01 > JAKEIC01 > DYIT01 > PPR-0505. The sequence continues at coordinate 2,473 of JBFZBV010000173.1, forward strand.
GAACTTCTGCGCCGAACGCAACGTGCTCAAGGGCGCGGAGTGGGGCGTCTGGATAGCCGGCAGCGGCGTGTCGTTCGTGTGGTCCAACGTGTTCATGTCCCCCTCGCAGGGCGGCGTGTACATCGAAGGGAAGTGCGCGCCCAAGGTCATGAACAACGTCTTCTGCGGGACCGACAGGGGCGTGTTCGCGTACTTCGGCAAGGCGGCAATCTCGCACAACGACATGTTCGACGTGAAGACCCCCTATGTCCTCCTCGGCGAGGAGGGCGACGAAGAGGCCTTCAAGCCATCGCCCGGCACAGGCGAGATGTCGGCGGATCCGATGTTCGCGGATTCGGCCAAGGACGATTACCGCCTCGGCGAGAAGTCGCCCTGCGCGGGCGCAGGAGAGGGCAGGGGATCGTTCGGAAGCAAGACGAAGATCGACGTCGGCTGCTTCCCGCTCAAGGAGAAGGACGTAATCGGGCCGATGGACGACGTCAAGGCGCGCGAGGCGTGCAGGCCCGATCCCGACAGCATGGTCGCGAACTACGTCAAGGAGGAGTACGCCGACCTGGCGAGACTCAGGTGCTCCTGCGGGGGAAGGTTCACGAGGGAGATGCAGGGCCTCGGGGACGAGGGAGGCAAGCCGGTGGACAAGCTCCACGTCAAGTGCGGGTCCTGCGGGAAGCAGAGGGTGCTCAAATTCGACATCTCGCGCTTCTTCGGCGACTATTGAGGAAGCCCGCCCGCGGCAGGCTCAGGTCAGCCGGGGTGGAATCAGACGACGGCCTTGAACCTTGCGCGCGGCACGCCGCACACCGGGCAGCGTTCCGGCGCCTCGTCCTCGGCAACGTAGCCGCAGACCGTGCAGACGTGGTAGCGGATTTCGCGGTCGAGGATCATCCCGTCGACCGCTTTCTTGTACAGGCGCGCGTGGGACTCCTCAGCGTCGCGCGCGTGCGAGAAGCTCGTCTTCGCTGCCTCGCGGCCTTCGGCCTCGGCGGAGCGGATGAACTCCGGGTAGACGTTCTCCGAGACCGAGTTCTCGCGCTCGAAACTCGCGGCGAGGTTCTCTTCCGTGGACTTGACCGCGCCGAGCAGACGGAACTGCCTGAGCGCGTGCACCTCCTCGGCCGCTGATATGGCGCGGAACAGCCTCGCCATGTGGGGGAACCCCTCGGAATCGGCCTTCTCCGCGTAGGCCTTGAGCCTCAGCGCGGCCTTGGCCTCGCCCGTGAAAGCAGTCTTCAGGTTCTCGTCGGTCGTTCCCGGAGCCATCGTGCGCCTCCTGAATACGGGAATCGCCCTCTTCTACTTTCCCATCGAGCCGATGTCAAACGCCGGCGGCGGGCACGCGCGATGAAGAGTCGCGCGCGGAATCGTCCGTGGCTGTCGTCGGGAGCGGGGTTTTGGGGGCTCGTGGATGACTTGCAGGATGGAGTGACCGTACTTCCCCTTACCCTTCCTCTTCCACTTCCCCTCGCTCATCCGAGCTTCTCCGGCGCCTTCTCGTTCCATGCAAGTCGTGTACGTGTACGAAAACGTGGACGTGAACTAATACGCGGCATGAAAGCACGAGTACGGGATAGCAGGTCCCGCGGTGAAAACGACTGACGATACATCCAGGAGAATCAGGTCGCCCGCCGCCCGAAGAATCCGGACTCTGCACCTCCGGCCCGGGGGCCGCGATGAAGAGTCGTGCATGGAATAGTTGATTTGCTCGGCACGTGCCCCGCCCTCGTTCCTCGGGCACGGCCCGTGCACGAGCCGCAAGTCTCGAACCCCGCGCCCGGAATGCCCGCATGTTCACCTCCATCCCGGCCCCCATCGGCTGTCCCTATATGGCGAGGACAGCCGATGGGGG
>JBFZBV010000174.1:0-2659 GCA_041308285.1 Planctomycetota bacterium
AAGCCGGACGCCTCTCCCCTCATCGCACCGGACGTGCGGATTTCCCGCATCCGGCGCTCCCCACCACCTTAATCAGGGGCTTGCACAGGCGACCAGCAGCACTTACAGGTACACGAGGCCCATCGAGGCCAGGTGCGAGTAAATGGAAACTCCTTCCGGAGGTCGGAAGGGGCGCTGGCTCCTTCTCTTCAAGTGCCTGGATAACCGAAAGCGAACATAGTGGTTAATCTTCCGGAAGGCCATACGCGGGTAGCCATGCCTGAAGTAATTGGCCCATCCCATGAGATGCAGGTTAATCTGAGCCACCAGTTCCGGAAGGGGAACGAAGCATCGATCATATCCTGTCAACGCACGCAGCTTCTCCCTTTCCTTCGCCAACGCCTTCTTCGAGGGCGTCAGATTCAGGTACTTGCGTGCCCTACCGTGGATGTCTTTGTAATACCTGAAAGTGAATCCCAGGAAGTCAAGGCTGTCCCCGCATCTCAGATTCAGGGTCCGCGTCTTTTCTGCGTTAATCGTCAGTCCCATACGGGTTTCGAGCGTTTCTCTGACGAAGCCCAGGATTTCCGGGCCTATCCGGCGCGCAAGGATGACGAAATCATCCGCGTAACGTACCAGTCGTGCCTGCAGAGTCTGAGCCGGTCCCCCTTTGCCGCTGAACTTGCGGTCGAACCAGTGCAGGAAGGTATTCGCAAGCAGCGGTGAGATAACCCCTCCTTGAGGCGTCCCTTTGTCCCTTCTGCCTGCTTCCTGCTTCCCATTCTCCCCTGTTTCGACGGCCGGGGCTTCCAGCCACATCCTTATCAATTTCAGCACCGTCCTGTCCGCTATACGCGTCTTCAGTCCCGCCATGAGCTTGTCATGAGGTATCGAGTCGAAGTATCCCTTCAGGTCAGCGTCGTACACCTCCGTATACCCTTCCTTCAGGCTCATGCTTATCCTTTCCAGGGCCTGATGAGCAGACCGCCCCGGCCGGAACCCATAGGAACAATCCAGAAAGTCAGCTTCAAAGATGGGCTCCAGGATTAGCAAGGTCGCCATCTGCACCACACGGTCCTTGACCGTAGGGATTCCAAGAGGGCGCAGCCTTCCGTCCGGTTTCGGAATGTATACCCTACGCACAGCTTGAGGCCGGTAGATTTTCCGCTGCAGTTCGTCCTGTATGCCCTCGACGAACCGCTCGGGGCCGCCCTCCGCGCCTACGATTCGGTTTATCGTGACGCCGTCGACCCCGGGTGCGCCGCCATTCGCACGCACCCTTTCCCATGCCGCAGTCAGCGTATCCTTCCGGTAAATGCGGTCATACAGCGCATAGAACCGGAATTTCGGCTCCTGCTTTGCCTTCTGATGCAGCTTCTGCCTCAGTTGAGAGAGTTTATCCGGCACTGGTCTCGGCGAGGGCTCTCCCTTCTCAGGGACTCCGCCTGCTCCTTCGTCCGGTTTCTCCGTAGTGGGTCCTTTCGGTTCCAAGCGGCTCTCTCCTCCTCTTGCTTCCGCTTATGGTGGGTAGGGCCCCTTCGTTCCACGGGAGTTACCCCGCTTCTTCACTACTACGGGCCCCGCCGACTCCCGGCGCCGCCGATTGCGGTTATTTATTCCCGCTTCTCGTCGGGTCCCACCCGCAACGCCGGGTCTCCCAGGTTCCTCGGCGCGTCTTTCGGCGCGCGCCCCCCCCAATCACCCCGGGCGGCCCGGCGGGTGCTCGCGCCCGTTTCTTCCCCGCCGGTTACAGGCTTCACCTTCTTCGGCAGGATGTCCGCCGCCAATACGTGTCACGAGGCCATAGCTGGGGTTCACTTCATTGGGGCTCACGCCTTCGCCTGATGAGACGTCTCCACGCCTCATGCCCGTCCGGGAGGTCCCCGACCGGGCCGGCCCGCTTCTCCCTGGCGGTTGCCCGCGCGGGAGGGGTCGCGGCTACATGCTGAACGGGCAATTCGCACGTCCGATTCCTTTCAATCGGATAGACACGCCAGTCTTATCCTGGCGCACCGAAGGCACGAAGAACACGAAGAAGAGCCATGGGCAGGAGGCGATTCCTCAGCCCCGCTTCGCGCGGCGGCGCTGCCCATGCTTCGCCAATCGGCATGGGCGAGGGCTACGCAGGGCTTCGCAGCGCTTCCGGGAGCGCGTGGTCCTCGTCCGTGCATGCGAGCATGCCCTCCGAGTCCCCCGCGTTCCCTCCGGAATCGCCTCGGCTGCGACTAGGAGGAGCAACCTCAGGCCTTCCGCTTTGCGCGCGGGCAGGAGAAGCCGCATGCCGACGGACGCGGAGCTTGCTACGGCGACCGGAAGGCGGGCGGCTTCAAGCTGCGAAGCAGCTGCGGACCGAAGGCCCGCGGCCGCGCGGAAAGCACCCCCTTCGTGACCTTCGTGCCTTCGTGGTGGAAAGAACCTGGGATAGCCCGCGCCCTCATGGCCGCGCCTCTGCGATCTCCGCAGCCTGTAGCGAGCCGGGCGTGAACAGGTACTCTGACTCCGATGGGCACCCAGGGACCTTAACTGCGGTACAGTTCCCGGAACAGAGTCAAATCTCGAACCGAAGGGTCGCGCGCACTCTAAGCGCTTGGAGGCGTAGCAATATGCTTGCGAAGGCACATTCCTCTGAAAGATGGCCTGCCCTTCCCGTCATTGCGAGGAGCGCAGCGACGAAGCAATC
>JBFZBV010000175.1:0-12831 GCA_041308285.1 Planctomycetota bacterium
GATGCCGAAGTGGCCCGCGCCGTACCAGGGCGTGTATGAGTAGGCCACCGCCTGCTGGGCGAGCGGCGGATTGCCGGCGCACAGGGCGGTGTACAGCGGCGACGACCTCCCTCTGGAGAACGCGAACGCGAGGATGTCCAGGGGATACATGTCGGGGTGCGCCAGCGGCACGGTCTTGAATCCCATTCTGATTGTGCAGGTCCCGATTCCTTTCCACTCCCTGTCAGCTCGCCTCAGCGAGGTCTGGGGAGGCTCCTCCGGCATGGCTGCGGACGTCTCGCGGCCCATCTTCCAGCCGGAGAACGCTTTCTCGACGCGGTCTAGCGCCTCGCCGGGATCCACGTCCCCCGAGACGACGAAAACCACGTTCTGGGGCACGTATCTCTCCCGGTGGAACGAGACCAGGTCGTCCCTTGTAAGCGTGACGAACTGGTCGAGGTGGCCGATTCTCGGGTATCTGCAGGGGTGGGCGAGGAACATGGCCTCGATGAAGGACTTGTAGTGGGCCCGACCCGGCTCGTCCAGGTCCTTCTTTATCTCCTGGATGATGACCTCGCGCTCCCGCGCCACCTCGCCCGGCGCGAACGCGCAGTTCATGAGGTTGTCCGAAATCACGCCCAGGGCCGTCTCGAAGTACCTCGACGCCGTCGTGATGAAATAGCACGTGCAGTCGTCCGAAGTGTAGGCGTTGCACACGCCGCCAATCGACTGGACAACGCGTTCTATCTCGTCCTCCGACCGCCCGGAGGTGGAGCCGCCCGAGACGATATGCTCCACGTAGTGGGATATCCCGCACCCCTGGTACTTGCCCTCGAAGAGGCCGCCGGTGTTCTTCACGAAGGCGCGGACGTCGACGACCGGCGCCTTGCGATCGACGCTCACGCAGATTGAAAGGCCGTTTTTCAGCGTCCTGCAGGCTATTTCCCGGCCCGCAGGGCTTCGGGGACCGGCCTGATCGGCCGCGAAAGCAGCGGCAGCGAACGACACTGCGAGAGCCGCGGCAAGGAACGGAACTCCTCTGGCCATCAGTCATCTCCTTATGCTTTGTCTCGAGCAAGGCTTGGGTCCGGTGAACCTGCGGCCTACTTCCGGTCGCCCAGCCATGCGACGGCATCCATCTCCACGTCGACGTCTTTAGGGAGGCGGGCGACCTGCACGGCGGCCCTTGCCGGGGGCGCGGAGCCGAAATACGAGGCGTAGACCTCGTTCATCTCGGCGAACGCGCCAAGGTCCCGCATGTAGACGGTGACCTTGAGCACGTCGGCCATCCCTGCTCCAGCCGATTCGACGACCGCCTTGATGTTGTCCAGCACTCGTTTCGACTGCACGGCCGCCGGTCCCGGCACAAGCTTCCCCGTCGCCGGATCCATCGGAATCTGGCCTGAAACGAACAGCATGCCCCCGGCCGACACCGCCTGCGAATAGGGCCCTATCGCCGCCGGGGCTTTCTCCGTCGAATGCACTTTCCTGGGCATCAATCACCTCCATGTAGCGGGCGAACCGCAAATCCGTCATTCCGCGGCGGGGTTGCCGAACAAGCCGCGGTCCTTGAAGGCCCTGACGACGCAGGCGGGCACGAAATCGGCGATGTCGCCCCCGAATTTGGCCGCTTCCTTGATGAGCCTCGAGCTCAGGAAGGCGAATTCCGGGGACGACGGGAGGAAAAGCGTCTCGATGCCGCCAAGCTTCCGGTTCGCGATTGCCATCGCGAGCTCGTATTCGAAGTCCGTGACCGACCTGATTCCCCTGAGCAGTATGGAGCATCCCCTGGCGCCGGCGAAGTCGACGGTCAGGGCCGAGAACTTCTCCACGGAGACGTTCCTGATGCCGGACGTAAGTGTCTTCAGGAGCTCGACCCGCTCGGCGGGGGAGAGCATCGGCGTCTTTTCGGTGTTCTCCGTCACGCCCACGACTACTTCGGCGAACATTCCGGAGGCTCTCTTCACCACGTCCATGTGGCCGTTCGTTGGGGGGTCGAAGGAACCCGCGTAAAGGGCTTTGCTCATGCGTGCGAACCTCACTTCGCCAGTTCCGCGCGAAAGCCGCGCAACGCGCCGCTGAGGGCGCAGGGCGATTTTAAAGCCGGTTCATGATAGCATATCCCGGTGCGCGCGAAACAGGATTGCCTCTCGCGCGGTGGCGAATATCCCGGGAATCCGGGGCCCGTACGGCACGGAAAGCCGGGGGAAGGAAGCTCATGATTTATCTGGACAACGCCGCCACGTCCGGTTTCAGGCCCGATTCGGTGGTGGTGGCGGTCGACAACGTCCTTCGCAACCTGAACGCGAATCCGGGCAGATCGGGTCACAGGCTGTCGCTCGAGGCCGCCAGGGTGGTTTTCGAGGCGAGGCGCAAGACAGCCTCCTTCTTCTCGGCGCCTTCGAGCGATTTCGTATTCTTCGCGCAGAACGCCACGCAGGCGCTGAACACGGCGATACTCGGCGGGGTGCCGGGCGGAGGCAGGGTCGTCGTCTCGGCCGTCGAGCACAACGCGGTCCTGAGGCCCCTCGAGAAGCTCAGAGCGTCCAAGGGCGTGTCGGTCTCCCGGGCAGGGATGACGGCAGGCGGGGGGCTCGACCTCGACGACTTCAGGCGTCTCGCGAAGGGCGCGTCCTTCGCGGTTCTCACCGGCGCGTCCAACGTGACCGGCAGAATAACCCCGATTGCGGATGCGCTGGACATCTGCAAAGCCGAACGCGTTCCGCTCCTGGTCGACGCCGCCCAGACCGCGGGATCAGTCCCCGTGGACCTCGGATCCGTGCCGGCAGACTATCTCGCGTTCACGGGGCACAAGGGACTCATGGCCCCGCCGGGCACGGGCGGCCTCGTCGCCTTGGACCCGTCGGGCCTGGAACCCCTCATGTACGGCGGGACCGGGTCGCACTCCGAGAGCGAGGAGCAGCCTTCGATTATGCCGGACAGGTTCGAGAGCGGCACGCTGAACACGCCCGCAATCGCGGGGCTTGGAGCAGCCGTGGATGAAATCATTTCCCTCGGGCTGGAAGACATATTCGAGCACAAGGCGGAACTCGTCTCCGTGCTCATAGACGGCCTGTCGACCATAGAAGGCATAAGGATATTCGCGGCCCCTCCGCACCAGAACGCAGGAGTCGTTTCGTTCACCTGCGACAGGCTGAGCCCGTCAGAAATCGCCTCGTCGCTGGACAGGGACTACGACATCATGTGCAGGCCCGGCCTGCACTGCGCACCGTCCGCCCACAGGGCGATTGGGACCTTCCCGGCCGGCACCGTCAGGCTGAGCGTCTCGTTCCGGAACAGCAGCAACGATGCGTGGGCCGCCGTGAAAGCCGTGTCCGATATCGTGTCCCGGTCCCGGCGCTGACGTAAGCAGCGGCCTTTTCCCTTGCGGACGCCGGCAAGCCGGTTCTACAATTCATCCTTGTAAAGGCGCAATCCAAGGCCAGGTCCCTGGTTCCGGAAACCAAGAACAGATTCGGACGACATGCGTAAGGCTTGTTTCCTGCTCGCCGCCGCAGCGGCCGCCGCGGTATTCTCGCAGACGGCCATGGGCGGGTCCCTCTGCGACTTCGAGGACGACGGCACGGGCCCGAAGAGATGGGTCTGCCTGGGCGGCACCTTCGGAGTGCAGGGCAGCATAGTCCACGGAGGCAAGAAGGCGGGGCTCTGGGGGGCCGGGGCCGGGTTTTCGCACCTGCATCTGAGGGACCTCGATTCCATGTTCGGGTCCAGGGCCGAGATCCGGATGTGGATATGGAGCGAAAAGCCCCTCGCCTCGGGTCTCTACTTCGCCGTAGGCCAGAACGCCCTGAACTTCGGAGTCATGCCCCTCAGAATCGAGTCCGCAGGATGGAGCCAAATCTGCGTGCCCGTGTCCAGGATGGCCGTGAAGGGACTCATGGACTGGGACCTCGTGGCGCTCCTGTCTCTGGTCTACTGCGGGCCCGAAGAGAGGGCGTTCGCCATAGACGACCTCGCGCTGACCGAGGCCGAGGCGCCCACCCGGGGGAGGAATCCGCCGAAGGATGTCGCGGTGGACCCCAAGGCGGACAGGTTCGTCATCGCGGATTTCGAGCGCCCTGACGACGACAGGTTCGTCTACGTCGAACGGAGTTCCGTCAAGAAGGTCTCCGCCCCGGCGCCCGTGAAGAGCGGGAACGGTTCGCTCCTCTGGGAACTCGTCGGCGACAGGCCTTTCATCCATTTCGGGTCCGTACCGCGCGACTGGAGCCGGTTCTCGGTGATAAAGGGGTCCTTCTACTTCGACGGGCCCGAGACGATGTCCATTCATCTGCTGATTTGCACAACGGACGCCGACAACTTCCAGGACGAAATCAGTCTCCCGTCGAAAACCTGGGTCGACGTGTCCTTCAATCTCGCGGACATGCTGCCGATGGGATCCCCGACCCTTTCGAAGGTCACTTCGCTGGTTTTCACGATTCCCGGCCGCAAAGACGCGAAGATATACATGGACGACCTCGTGCTCGAGAAGGCCGGCAAGCCAGGCGGAGACGGGGGCGGCGACAAGGGGGGGAAATGAGCGCGGAGGAGCGGAACGGCGGCCGCGATTTGGCCTTCCTGGACGAGAAGGAGAGGAAGTTCCTCGATATGTTCCTCGCCCGGGCGCCCGAGATGCGGTCCGAAACCGACGCCCTGCTCGCGGATCTCGCCCAGAGGCGCGCCTGCGGCGACGAGATGATGCTATGGCACGCCCTCACGGACAGGCACATCGCCGACCCCGACACAGCGGACGACATCCTGGATTCCATCAAGTACGAGAGGATTATAGAAGGCATGCGCAAGGGCGGGCTGGAGGTCAAGATGCCCCTCGGCCGCGAGGACCACCTTTTCGCCAGGCTCGCTCTCCAGAAGAGCGTCATGTCCGTCCAGCAGCTGGAGGAGGCCGTCCGAGTCCAGAACAGGCTGCTCGAAGCCGGGGTGGTCAAGCCGCTGGGCGAGGTGGTCTTCGACGCCGAAATCCTGGAGAAGGAGCCCGTCGAGACCGTGGTCGAAATTCTCAGGCAGAAAATCAGCCTGAGAGGGACTTACAGGTTCCCCGCGTTCAGGATATCCGACGACCAGGACACGAGGCTGGGGGCGATATTCAGGTCGGATGCCGCAGTGCCGGAATCGGAAATCGCGGACGCGCTCCAGTTACAGGAGAGGCTGCTCCGTGCCGGCATATGGAAACCGCTCGGCGAGATTCTCTTCGAGCGCGGAGCGGTGACCGAGCAGCAGCTGCACATCGCGCTCGGCATGCAGGCGGCCGCGAGATCACAGAGGACTCCGAGGAGGAGGCGGGGGAGATTCAGGCCTTCCGCCCTGCCGCAAATCGCAATCTTCGGCGGCGTCGCAATCGCGGCCGGAGTCGTAATCCTGCTCGTATTCAACGGGAACGAATCCAAGGTGAAAGGCCCCTCGAAATCCGGAGAGATTGAGCAGAAACGCGAGCGGATTCCGGACGAAGCCCCGGACGCCGTTTCCCTCCCGGAACCGAATCCCGCGGATCCGGGCGGAACCCGCACCAGCCCTGCGAGGCCGGACTCGAACCCCAAGAAACCTCCGTCCGACGGGCTCGTGGAGTTCGAAGGCCGCAGGATGAAACCCGAGGAGAGGGAGAGGATAATCCTCGCCAGGTTCGCTGATGCCGTGCGGAAGGCCGCGGAGGGGGGGTTCGAGCCCGGGCCCGACGGAAGCATCAGGCTCAAGGAGGGGACGGAACCCGGTAAGCCCGGCGAGTAGGCGCAATCCCCGCGCTGCGGAGTCTCCGCAAGGCGCCTACTTGGCCATGAAGAGCCTGAGCCTGTTGGCCATCTTCTCCGAGTTGTTCGACACGTCGCTCAGCTTGGCGAACACCTTGAGCCACCACATCACGTCGAGCGTCTTCATGCTGTCCTCGATCCTGAAGAGCTCCATCAGGAGCTTGCCCTGGGCGATGTCTGCGCCGTGCTCCTCCTTGCCGAGCTCCGAAATCATGCTGAATACTTTCTCGGCCTGGGAACCCGCGAAGGCGGATTCGAGAAGCTGGTCGAGCTCGTGGACCACTCGGCCGGCGAATTCGGCGGCCCTGAACACGTATCCGCAGAACTCGGTGAAGCTCTCCTTGAGCTGGGCCGGGAAGTGCATGTTCCTCATGGCTAGGAGCCTTGCGACGTCCTGGGCGGCATCGGCGATGCTGTCTATGCTCGAGACGACTTCGAGCAGGTCTCTGCGATCCACAGGGAGGAAGAGGCTGTTCGGCAGGGTGTCTCTTATTTTGGTCTTGACGATGTCCGCCTCGTGCTCGAGCTCTGATACCTTCGTCTCGAGAGCTCCGAGGTTGGCCGATTCGTTGTTGATGACATCGTCGATGAGGACATGCAGGGCCTCCACGCACGAGACGACCACCTGCATGTGCTTCTGAATAGGGCCGAACGGCGACTTCTGGAAAAGGCTCAAAATGCTTCTCATCGGCAATCCCTCACACCAGCCGGCCAGGCGGAGCGCGACCCGCTGGCGCCCGGTCACGTATTACATGGTAACAAAAAAACGCGACCCGCATGCAAAAAACGATGCGGCTGCCGCTTCGGCCTTCGGAGACGATTGACACCGGCCGTGGGCGATGGTAGTAATACCGGGTTTAAACTTGTTCCGAAGCGAACTTACGAAGCAGGAATGGAACATCAAACTCTGATTCTGATAGGGGCTGCTGCAATAGGTTTCTACATGGCGTGGAGCATCGGGGCCAACGATGTGGCCAACGCCATGGGCACAGTCGTCGGATCCGGGTCCCTCTCGCTCAGGAAAGCGGTCCTCATATCGGGTACGATGGACTGCCTCGGCGCGATTCTCGTCGGAAGCCAAGTCACGGCCACTATACAGAAAGGGGTCGTGGATCCCTGCCTGTTTGCGGGCAGGCCCGAGCTCATGATGTGGGGCATGTTCTCGGTTCTGATTGGCGCCGCAACGCTCGTGACCGTCTCCACATACTTCGAACTGCCCGTGTCCACGACTCACGCGATAGTCGGGTCGGTGACGGGTTTCGGTCTCGTCAGCGTGGGGCCGGCGAACATAAACTGGACGACCATGGGGCTCATCGTCGCGAGCTGGTTCATATCTCCCGTGTTCGGGGGCGTGGTCTCGTATCTAATCTTCGCATTCATCAAGAAATCGGTTTTCAACAAGCCGGATCCGTTCTTGTCCGCGAAAAGAATCGGGCCCTACTTCGTTTCCGCCGTCTTCTTCGTGCTCACCCTCATGACCCTGTACAAGGGATTGAAGCCTCTGAACCTGGATCTGGGTTTCGCGGAATCGACGGCAATCGCCGCCGCAGTCGCGCTCGCATCGGGAATCGTCACCTTCCTCTGCATCCGGAGAATGCGGGAAAGCGTTGAAGGCAGGCTGACAGGCGTCGAGAAACTCGCCCAGCCCCTGCAGATCGTCAGCGCAGCCACCGAGGCCTTCGCGCACGGGGCGAACGACGTCGCCAACGCGATAGGGCCCCTGATGGCCATAGTCATGATCTGCCAGACCGGATCCCTATGCTCGGAAAGCAAGCCGATTATCTGGGTACTCGTCCTCGGCGGGGTCGGAATCATGATTGGGACCTTGACCTGGGGCTACAAGGTCATGGCGACCCTTGGCACGAAGATAACCGAAATCACGCCGACGAGGGGATTCGCCGCGGAGTTCGGAACGGCCGCGACCGTCCTGCTGGCATCCAGATTCGGCCTGCCGGTCTCGACGACGCACGTATCGGTTGGGAACGTGGTTGGCGTCGGCCTCGCGCGCGGTTACAGAGCCCTGAACTTCTCCGTCCTGTGGTCGATTGCCAAGGCTTGGGCTTTCACAGTACCTGCATCCGCCATCCTCACGATTGTCATCTACATCGTCCTGAAGGCCGTGTTCTGCAACTGACTGCGGCGCCGAAGGCGGACCGGCAGAAGGCTTGAACCGGGCCTGCGCGCATGTATGATGAACTCCTGCGCGGGCAGCGCATCGTCCTCCATCACGGAACGCCGGGTAGGCTCGATGCCAGGGCCGATACGGTCGGGGGATTTCCCCTGCAGGGAGGGAACTTGTCCAAGACCTTCGTTACCAGGACGCGAGTCAGGTATGCAGAGACGGACGCGGCCGGGATAGTCTACTACAACGACTACTTCGTGTATTTCGAGCTCGGGAGGATAGAGATGTTCCGCGAGCTCGGGCTCCCCTACGACTGGAGGCTGCCAATCGCGGAGACGTACGCGAAGTTCCACGCCTCCGCGGTGTTCGACGACCCCATCGAAATCCGCTCGTTCGTCCAGGAAATCCGCAGCGCCGGCTTCAAAATCGGCTGCAGGGTCATGAGAACCAGAAGCGGGGAACAGCCTGTCCTTCTCGCGGAGGGATTTACCGCAATGGTCACAATCGACGAGAGCCGAAAACCCAGAGCCCTGCCGGACGAGTTCAGGAAAGCCTTCGAAGCCGTCGCCTGACGGCGCCCGTGCGGGCGGACGCATGCATGGGAGATTCTTGGTTCTTCTGACCATTCCCGCCGGGCCTGAACTGCCTCCGGCGGGGCGACGCTCTTCAGAAAGCGTCGGAGGGGTGCCCCCCTGCCGCTTCCTTCGCCGCGTCGCGAACCTCCGGTTCGAATGGTGTCTCTTTTCCGGGAGCTGGACCGCTTCTTGGGTTTCGGGCTGCCCATCGGAATCCTGCCGGCATTATCATGTCGATGTCCGGGGCGAAACCGGCGCGCCCTTTCCAGGCGTCCGGTCGGGAACGGAGTCCGTCAATTCTAAAGAGGAAAGCAAATCCGGTGACCGCCGCCATAATACCGGCTTGCCGACATCGATTGGGAAGAACATGAGGAAAGTAGGAAATCCCCTCGGATGCCGGATTTCCGACTTTTATAAGGGACAGCACAGGTTGGGCAAACCTGGCACATTCGGCCCGGCGGGAATGGTCAATACAGCCCTGTGCCGGCGCGACCTCAATACCTCGGCCTAATCATCAGCCTGTGGTGCCCGTCCGGGAAGGTCCTGGGCCAGAGGACGACGGCTTTCATGTAGCCCGACGGGGCCGACGCGTAGCGCTGGGGGAAAACAGCGGGATCCGACGGCATGCCTTCTCCTGCGCCGTCGTTGTCGACCAGCGTCGCGCAGGCGTACCAGGATCCGCCCTGCGGGTCGAATTCGTTGTAGAAGACGTTCCCGCCCTGCCTGAAGAACGCGCACGCGCCTGAGCCGTAATCCCCCAGGAAAAGCGGCTCCGCGTCGCGGTCGACCCCGGCGTCGATGCCGTCCGGAGCCGCGGCCAGCGCCGATCCGGAAGCCGGAGGGATGAACCTGTCCCCGGGAATCGCCTCGGTCGAGTCCTTGAGGAACCTGCGCGTCCGCCAGGCCTTTGACCCGGCGCTGTCTAGGAACCTGTATTCATTGAGATAGATGTGCTGGCAGCTGCCGGGCCAGTCCGGACTTCCTGCGACGTCGGAATTGTATGGCGTCGTGACGACCTCGATTCGCACGGCCTCGCGGGGCTGGTAATCCGCCGAAGGGTCCAGCATGAGCGACCCGACGTTGGTCTCTACTCCCGTGGACGTGCTGAGCTGGAAAGCCCGGTACGACTCGTGCGTCCCGGTCTGGGCGTTCCGGACGTAATAGATGTACGCGGCCCCGGCGGATCCTCCTCCGCCCCCTCCGTCGGTGACCCTGATTGAGGCCAGGTCGAGGGTGAGATCGGGAAAGGTCACGGTTCCTTCGGAAGCACCCCTCGACAAAGACGGCGTCACAGGGGGTTCCGGCGTGAGGTCGGCTGTTATGGAGTTGTAGCGAAGGGTGTCGACCGAGCCGGAGGCATCCTGCTTCCAGGCGACGGTGTAGGCGGACGGATTAGTCTGGAAGCCCATGTATTGCAGGTCCTGCGGGGGCGCGAATCCGCCGACGGCGAGCGCGCCCGCGTCGGAGTCGATTCTGAGCGGGATGGAGAGGTCCTGGGAGAGGCCCCTCGGCGTTACGCCCGGGGCAGTCGTGCGAAGGACCCTGGCCCACAAAGCAGGGGTGGCGTCCGATTCGCTCCGCTGCTGGATGAACAGGAGGTTGATGCAGCTTCCCGGCCTGTTCATGGTCCAGAATGCGGATTGGGGCTGGACGCTCCATGGGGAAGACGACCCGGCGCCTGCATCGGATTCGGCCAGATCCTCGCCCGTGCTGGAATCGAATCCCGATGCCGTGAAGTCCGAGGGATCAATCTTGAATGCCATGAGACTCGTCTCGCCCGAGACGTTGTATCCATCGGCGAGGAAGAACCCCGTCACGTGATAGATGCCCTCGTCCGGGCCGAAAATCCGCCTTCCCTGTCCCTGGCAGGGGGGCAGGGCCGAGAGGGCGGCGGGGGCCGGGCCTGGGGACAGGAGATGTGATGAGGCGATGAAGGCTCCCGCCGAAGAGTCGAACACGGCGGCCACGAGCAGCTGGTCCGAAGAGGCCGAGACGGTGCGCACGAAAAAGAGAACGTTGCCGTATGAGTCTATTTCGGTCGCAGTCCCGTAAACGACGGCCTCGTCCGATGCGGTCGCGGATGCGTCCATCGGGACTTCCGCGGCCGGACCCAGCGAGCCTCCGGCGAGGTCGAACGCTCTCGACCAAATGCGCTCGGGAGAGGAAGCGGAGGCTTTCTGCGACCACACGACCGCCGCGAAAGTCACCTGATGCCCCTGGAACATCTCGGATTCCGCGGACGACGGGAAGCGCGCCGAGCCTGCGAGTCCGTCGGTGACGATGCCGACGCATCCGACGTCCTCGGTGTCGGAAACATCCACTGCCGCGATTGAGGTATCGAATCCCCACCTCAAGTCCGGGCTGGATCCCACGGGTGATTCGCGCTGCGAGTAGTCGAAATAGGAAGAGTATAGCCTTATGTTGGGATTGGAGTCCGGATCCGAAGCGCCGGGATCGTCCAAATCGAGCCTCGGCACGAGGACAAGGGCGTCCGCTTCGCGGTCCGTGACGGATTTCAGGAAAAGCACCGAGGCGCGTCCGAAGTCGACCTGGGCCGATGCGTCCTGATTGGCGCAGAAGAGCTCGACGGCGGGGGTAATCCCCTCGTTGCCGTCGAAATGCGATGCGTAGAGGTGGTGGTTCCCCGCGTCATCCGCGGTCTGGAAAAGCAGAATGCCCATTCCCGTGCCCGAAGGGAAATATCTCGCCCCAGCGCCGCCCGGAGGCAGGGCTGATTCGGCAGGAGCGCTGAATGCGGCCCCGTCGGCCGCGGTCGCGTACATGAGAGGCTGGGGGCCGGGGAAGTTCCCGGCAGGCGCAGGAAGGGTCGTCTGCGTGAATACCTTGCTTTCGGTCTTCTGCTGGCAGCATGCGGCGGAAACCGCGAGTACGAGCAGAAGCGCCGGGATGAGTCTCGATTGAAGGTCCATTGCGCACCCCACAAGGAGGTCCGGCCGGCGGCGAACACTCTCCCATGGTCCAGGCCGGATTGGAGGATGATTATAGTAAAGCTCCAGGCTGCGGACAACAGCTGGAGGAAGGAAGGGTGGCCGGACCTTGCGCGGCCGATCGGGGCGGAAAAGAAGCAGGGGCACGGCTCGCGCCATGCCCCTGCGATTATCAGCGTTGTCGATGCCGTCGGAAGCCGGCCCCGGGTCAGATCCGGTTCAATCAATACATTCCGCCTGGCGGCATCCCCGGCGCGTGCTCGTGCGGTTTCTTCTCCTCCGGAATCAGGCTTATGACCGCTTCGGTGGTGAGCAGCAGAGTCGCGATGCTCGATGCGTTCTGGAGGGCCGTCCTGATGACCTTCGTCGGGTCGATGATGCCGGCCTTGACCATGTCCGTGTACTCGTTCGCAGCGGCATCGTACCCATCGTTGTAGCCCTTCATCTCCGAGACCTTCTGGACCGCGATGGCGCCGTTGATCCCGGCGTTCTCGGCGATGTGGAAGAGCGGCGAAGGAAGCGCCCTGCGGATGATGTCCACGCCCACCTGCTCGTCTCCGCCGAGGTTCAGGTTCTTCAGCGCGGAGACGGCCCTGAGGAGGGCCACGCCGCCGCCGGGGAGAATGCCTTCCTCGACGGCCGCTCTTGTCGCGTGGAGGGCGTCCTCGACCCTCGCCTTCTTCTCCTTCATTTCCGCCTCGGTCGCGGCGCCCACGTTAATCTGCGCTACTCCGCCCGCCAGCTTGGCGAGCCTTTCCTGGAGCTTCTCCTTGTCGTAATCAGACGAGGAGTCCTCGAGCTCGCGGCGAATCTGGTTTATGCGGCCCTTGATTGCTTCTGATGATCCCGCGCCCTCGATGATTGTCGTGTCGTCCTTCGTAATCACCACCTTCTTGGCTCTCCCCAGGTCGTTGAGGGCGACGTTCTCGAGCTCAATGCCGAGGTCCTCGAAGACCGCGTTGCCTCCCGTGAGGATGGCGATGTCCTGCAGCATGGCCTTGCGCCTGTCCCCGAACCCCGGCGCCTTCACTGCGGCGCAGTTCAGGGTCCCGCGGAGCTTGTTGACGACCAGGGTCGCGAGCGATTCGCCTTCAACGTCCTCCGAAATAACCAGGAGAGGCTTGCCCGCCTTGGCGACCTTCTCGAGCATGGGGAGGAGGTCCTTTATGTTGGAAATCTTCTTCTCGTGGACGAGTATGTAGGGATTCTCGAGGACGCACTGCATCTCCTCGGGATTCGTCACGAAGTGGGGGGATATGAACCCCTTGTCGAACTGCATCCCTTCGACGAGTTCGACGTCGGTGGTGAGGCTCTGCCCCTCCTCGACCGTGATGACTCCGTCCTTGCCGACCTTGTCCATGGCCTTGGCAATCATCTCGCCGATTTGCTTGTCGTTGTTAGCCGCGATTGTGGCCACCTGGGCGATTTCCTTGTGGTCGCTTATC
>JBFZBV010000176.1:0-3899 GCA_041308285.1 Planctomycetota bacterium
CTCAGTGCCGTGATCCTCGCCCCAGCAGAGCGGGGCGGCTACACCAGCAGGCCGTGATCATCGCCCCAACAGAGCGGGGCGGCTACACCAGCGAGCCGTGATCCTACGGCAATCGGTGCAGTGATCGGGGACGTTTCCCGGGAGGGCGAGCCTCCTGGCGAGCCACTTCGAAACGTGCTCGAGTGGCTCAGCGGAGCTTCGCCCTCCAATTGTGAATCGGCGAAACACCGGAAAGCAGGACGGTGCATTCGCCTCCCAGAGCACCGGAATCCCGATACCGATTCCGATACCGACGCCGATTCGCACTTCCGGCTTTCTGCTTCTCACGACTTATTGCCTGCACTCCTCCCCCATCCCCCTTGACTCGGCCGCAGGCAGGGACGATAATCCCCCCTTTCCCGGACGGACGCGTCCGTCCGGTCCGGCCGAAAAGGGGGATTGCCGTGGGGAAGGAGCCGAAGAACGTAGAGGCGAGGATACTGGACGCGGCCGCGCGCGTATTCGGCCGCAAGGTCTTCCACCGCGCGTCGGTGCAGGAGATTGCGGACCTCGCCGGCGTCGGCAAGGGGTCGGTTTACCGGAGGTTCCCGGACAAGCTCGCCCTCCTCTTCGCGGCCGGCGGGACCATGATGCACAATCTCGCCGAGAAGTCGATGGCCGTCATCGACTACGACCGGCCGGGCAAGTCCATAACCGACGTCGTCAAGGGCTACTTCGCGTTCTGCGAGGAGAACCCCCACTTCCAGGAGCTCATAATCCAAATCAGGGCGGCGGTTCTCGGGGGCGCCGGCGCCGGGGCGTCCGTCGACCTCGGCATGAAGGAGCACGACTTCACGTCCCTCATCGCCCACGCGCAGAAGGCGGGCATCGTCGCCAATCTGCCGCCGGAAGACATCAACTACATGATTCGGAGCCTCCTCTACGGCATCGTCTTCTTCAGGCACATCCCCGGGCGGCCCAAGCCGTCCAAGGCCCTTCCCGGCAGCGTCGTCAGGATGATATCCACCGGGCTGCTCGTCGGGAAGCCGCGCTCCGGCCGGGGCGCGGGACGGGCAAGAACTGTTTTGCGAGGCAGGAAATGAGAATCAGGACGATTCTACTCGCCGCTCTCGTCGGCGCCGCTTGCCAGGGCTGCCAGGCCCTGATTTGGAGCGACTGGGGCCACGCCGTGAGGCCGAGCCCCAAGGACGGGGCCGTCCCCCCGCCGGACTTCTCGGCGCTGGGCGACCTCAAGCCCGCGGACGGCTCGAAGGAGCTGAAACTCGACATCCCCGCAGCCGTCGCCCTCGCTGTCGCGAACAATCCGCAGATACGCATGGCGGTCGAGGAAATCGAGAAGGCCCGCGGCGACGAGATGTCGGCGTGGTCGTCCATGCTCCCCACCGCCGGGCTGAGCCTCGGGTACACGAGGCTCGAGCTCACGTACTTCACCATGTCCATCCCCGGCGCTCCGCCGATGAAAATCAAGATGGGCGTGCGTGACAATTACAAGGCCGAGCTCGGGCTGAAGCTCCCGCTCTTCGTGGGCGGCGCGGGCTTCCAGGGCATCCAGCTCGCGTCCCTCGCCAGGGACTACACGGAGATCAAAATCGACGGAATCGTGAAGCAGATTGCGTTCGCGGCGAGGAAGTCCTACATAGACCTGCTTTTCGCGACCGAGGCGGTGAAGGTCTTCGAGGCGGCGCTCGAGAACGCCGGCGCGCACCTCGCGGACGTCTCCTCCAGGCTCGAGCAGCACGTGGGGACCAGGTTCGACGTGCTCCGCGCCGAGGTCAAGATAGCCAACGCCAAGGCCATGCTGATTCAGGGCAGGAACAGCCGCAAGCTCGCCATGGCGGCTCTTCTCAGGATTCTGGGCCTCCCGCAGGACATGAAGATTGCCCTGACGGAAGGCCTCAAGTACGCGCCCGTCAAGGTCTCGGAAGAAGAGTCCCTCAAGTCGGCGCTCAGCCGCAGGACCGACCTCAGGCAGGCCAGGGTCGCGCTTTCGATGCAGAAGAAGAAGCTCAACATGACCAAGGGCGAAATCCTGCCCAAAGCGTTCGCCTTCTTCAACTACGGGTGGTCCAAGCCTTCCAGCAAGAGCATGGGCAGCACCGACGGGGACGACTACTGGAACGGCGGCCTGCTCATCGACGTGCCCCTGTTCGACGGGTTCGCGGCCCTCGGGAAAATCCGCAAGGAGTACGCGACGCTCCGGCAGGCGCGCTGGTGGGTCGAGGACACGATGCAGCAAATCGCCGTGGAGGTGAAGCAGGCGGTGTCGTCCGTTCTGGACGCGGCCGAGTTCGTGGAGTCGCAGAAGGAGAACGTGAAGCAGGCGGAGGAGAGCCTGAGGCTCGTGAAGGCGGCCTTCGACGCGGGGGTCAGCACGCAGCTCGACGTTCTCGACGTCCAGACGGCGCTCACCGCGGCGAGGCTCAACTACATCCAGGCGGTTTACGGCTTCATGGCGGCGAAGTTCGCCCTGGACAACGCCGAGGCCGCGGTCGAAATCGGGTTCCCGGGCCTCAGGAAAATCGAGGACGTGGAATGAAGCAGGCAGTGTGGAGAACAGCCATGATTCGCAGATTGACGGCAATCCTCGCGGCCGCGGCCGCCCTGGCTTCGGCGGGCTGCAAGCCCCCCCTCCCGGAGGCCCAGGCCAGGAAGGTCAGGACCAACGTGGCGACATGGGCGGTCCAGGGCACTGACATACACGAGAGAATCTCGCTCCCCGGCATAGTGGAGCCCGACCTCTCGGTGACGGTGAGCGCCGAGATTCCGGGCGTGGTTTCGGAGGTCGCGGCGCGGGAGTCGGACGAAATCGAGGCGGGCGGCGTCCTGCTCCGTTTCGACAAGACCGACCTCGAGCTCGCCGAGAGGCAGGCGGCCCTGCAGGTGAAGTCGCTGGAGGAGAGGCTCAAGGAGGTGGAACGCGGGGCCCGCGACGAGCAAATCAGGGAGGCCGAATCCGCGGTCGAGGCCGCCAGGGCCATGCTCGACCTCGCGAAGTCGTCGGCCGAGAGGCGGCGGAACCTCGTGGACGAGAAGGTCCTTCCCCGGGAAGCGCTCGACCAGGCCGAGGCCCAGCAGAAGCAGGCGCAATCCGGCTTCGACCGGGCGGGCGAGATGCTCTCGCTCCTGCGCAAGGGCGCGCTGGAGGAGACCAAGGACGCGCTCAGAGCCCAGATAGAAGCCGC
This sequence comes from Planctomycetota bacterium, assembly GCA_041308285.1. Classification (GTDB taxonomy): domain Bacteria; phylum Planctomycetota; class JAKEIC01; order JAKEIC01; family DYIT01; genus PPR-0505. The sequence continues at coordinate 3,183 of JBFZBV010000176.1, forward strand.
CCGTTCGGGCCGGTCCCTCGCGGGCAGGGCCCTGTCCAAGGCCGAGGTCAGGAGCCCGATATCCGGCATCGTGCAGAAGCGGCACATCGACCCGAACGAGTTCGCCGGCCCGGGCCAGCCCCTGTTCGAGGTCATCCGCAAGTCCCCGCTCCGCATAGTCCTCGGCGTGCCCGAGAGGATATTCACGCGCATGAAAAAGGGCGACGAGGTGAAAATCCGGTTCAAGTCGCTCGGCGCCGAGGCCAAGGCGGCCATCACGAGGCTCGGCTTCGCCGCGGACAGGAGGACCCAGACGTTCGACGTCGCGGTGGAGATCCCGAACCCGCTCGAGGCGTCCGTGGCCGGGAACCCCGGCACCGCCATGGTGCCGGTCAGGCCGGGCCTCATAGCCGAGGTGACCTTCGGCCTGGGCGTCCGCGAGAACGCGATAGCCGTGCCCTCGGACGCCATCCTGCTCGAGGACCTCAACGTGTACGTCTTCGTCCTGAGCGGCGGCCTGGCCAAGGCCAGGCCCGTCAGGGTGGGGATGAAGCAGGAGGGCATGATTGAGATACTCGAGGGGCTCGCGGCTGGCGAGGAGCTCATAGTCTCGGGGCAGAAGTACGTCAAGGACGGCGACGAAGTGAACGTCGTCTCCCGGCGCAAGGGAGCATTGGCGAAATGATAATCTCGGACTACGCGATAAGCAGGCGCACGACGGTGTACGTGCTGATGTTC
>JBFZBV010000177.1:0-4665 GCA_041308285.1 Planctomycetota bacterium
GCGAACCTCCGGTTCGATGTTTGACTCTGTTCCGTGATAAGCACTGCTTTTATAAGTCCCGGGGTGCCCATCGCATCCGAGTACCAGTTCATGTGCGGCTCCGCCGGGCCTTCATCGGGGACATCCATTTGATTCGACGAAAGGCCGCGCGCCCTACTTCGCCTGCCGTCCAGGCCCAGGGCTACGAAGGGTCTTCGAGGAGCGCGGCTCTCCAGAAGCGCACCTTCGGGGGTCATTGCGAGCGCCCGCGGTGACAGGCCGCCGGCCAGGCTGTTTTTTAAAAGCCGGTAAAATCTTCATCCTTCCGATTTGTGCGGGATAGAATACACTCTCCAGGGAATTCAATCGCCATAGCGGCAGAACAGGAGGTTCGAATGTCAGGCAAGGCATTGTTTGCGGTCGGAATCGCCATCGTCATTATCCTGGCGGCAGTCGCGCTCAGGCCGGGATCCGCGCCGTCTTGCTCCGAGGCAAGGGCAGAGACCCGCACTGCGAAGGTCAAATGCACGGGTCTGACGACGCAGCGCCTTAACGAGAGGATCGTGAGGCTGTACCGCGTCTTCGAGGACGGAACCGTCGAAGCCTGGGACGACGGCGAAGGCAGCGAGTCCAGGGAATGGGCGAGGATAGGGAAATGATTCGTGCAGCAAGAATCCGGTTCCCGATCCCCTGCATCGCATTCCTGCTCGTCATGTCCCGTCTCCCGGGTGCCGCGCAAGCCGGGCAGGACCCGGCCCGCGTGTTCGAGGACCCGAAGGAAAAGGATCGGATGTTCGCGGCGTATTTCGAGCGGATGTGCTCTCCCGAATCCGAAGGACCGGCGAGCGACGAGAACCGGGAATCGTACAGGGCAGGCATGCGGAAGAGAGTGATGCAATGCCTCGGCCTGGATCCCCTGCCCGAGAGGATTCCGCTTGACGCGAGAATCGTGGCGGCAAAGGAGTACGGCGACTACAGGATTGAACGCGTCTGGTTCCGGACCTTCCCGGACGTATGGGCGGCGGGCTGGCTGTACGTGCCAAAGGCCGGGCCCGGCGGGCTCAGAAACCTGCCGGCAATCATCAACCTGAACGGCCACTGGCCTTGGAGGGCGCTCAACGAGGTCGAACAGGCCCGGGGAATGGCCATGGCGATGAAGGGGTTCGCGGCGTTCTCCGTGGACTCGGCCGACCACGAGTCCGGGTTCCCGAGCGGCCTTTCGTGGCCCACGGGGCTCTGCCCTGCGGGAATCATGACGTGGAACGCCATGAGGGCAATCGATTATCTCCTGACGAGGCCGGAAATCGACGGATCGCGCATCGGATGCACCGGCGGGTCAGGCGGAGGCCTGCAGACGCTCTTCCTCACGGCGGCCGACGACCGCATCCAAGCCGCGGTTCCGGCGGTAATGGTCTGCCGCTACAGGCGGATTCTATTCCCGGACGAAAACGCCCACTGCTTCTGCAACCACGTGCCCGGCCTGCTCAAGGCGGCGGACATGCCGGCGATCGCGGCTCTCTTCGCGCCCAAGCCGATTCTCTTCCTCTGCAGCAGGCAGGACTGGACCGCCGGTTTCCAGGAAGAGGACTTCCCGCGGATTCGCGAACTCTACCGCAAGCTCGGCTCTCCCGAGAAATCGGAATGCATGGTCTTCGACCTGCCCCACGGCTATCACAAGCCCATGAGGGAGGCGGCCTATGCATGGTTCAACCGGTGGCTCAGGAACGTCACGGATTCGGCGGAGTCGGCCGAACCTCGGTTGCGAATCGAAAACCCCAATCTCCTCGGCTGGCTGGATTACAAGCTCCCGGAGAACCGCGGCACCGAGGGAATCCTCGCGTATTTTCGCAGGACGGTCACGAGCGGCTTTGGAAGCGCGGATTCCGATTCGGCGGGGCTGGCGGCCTGCTTGGAGCGCCTCCGCGGGCGATTGCCGGGTCTTCTGGGCGAAGACACTGCAATCGACGCGAAGATCGGCGTCGCCCGCAAAGGAAGCGTGGAATGGCGCGGCAGAACCGTGGAGAAGCTGGCCTATTCCTCGGAAAAGGAATTCGAAATCCCCGCCCTGCTGATTCGTCCCAAGGGCGCAGAACAGCCCGTCCCGGTCGCAATCCTGCTCGCGGAAAAAGGCAAGAAGGACGTCATCGAGAACCACTGGAAGCTGGTGGAAGGCCTTCTCGACGCCGGGATTGCCGTGTTCGCCCCGGATTTCCGCGGTGCAGGCGAACTCCAGGTGTCGTGGGACTTGAACTCGATTGTCTGGGGCAGGCCGGTTGCAGGCATGGGAGCGCATGACGTCCTGAGGGGATTGGACGCGCTGTCGAGCATGCCCGCCATCGCGGGAAGATGGATTTGGTGCGCCGGGCTCGACCGGGCGGGAAGCATTGTCGCGCTTCTCTGCGGCGCATTGGACACTCGCATCGGCGCCGTAGCTTCGCTCGATGCGGGACCTGCGTACCGCGCAGGGCGGGAGAGGCCGTTCATCCCGAACATCCTGCGTTTCGGCGACGTACCTGAAGCGGCGGCGCTGGCAGCTCCGAGGCCGTTGTATCTGAACAAAGCCGAGCCTGCGGCCGACTATGCCGTGGTAGGACGCGCGTACAAGAATGCCGGCGCAGAGGAAAACCTCGCGATTGCGAATCTCGACAGGGACGAGGCGGAATCGGCCTTCAAGGCCTGGATTGCAAAAATCTCCGCAGGGCGATGAGCAGGACTGCCGAGCCACTCCTGTTATTCTGCACATATCGGCAATCAGAAATCAGTTGGAACGTAGTCGATGAACAGAATCGGATCATGCAGGGTGCATGCGGATCAGAACAGGTTTATCGTCATGGATTCGACCGCCGACCCGCATGCGGACATGCCGGAATGGACGCAGGAGGCGACCGGGCGGGGGTTCGTTGCGAACGACCGGGTCATACATGTAAGAACGCTTTCCCGCATGCAGGAACACTGGGTCGACATGTTTCAGGCCGACACTCCCCTGAATTCGGCTGCTGACCGCGGCTTTTCGACGGACCTGGAAATCACATCCGGGCGGCTTTTAATCAGGGATTCCGCGAATCCACCTGCCACGGCCTTCGAGGTCAATCTTCCGGCAGGACGCTACGCCGTACACATCCTCACCCGGAACATCGGCGGGGGCGGGCAGCCTGAAGGCGAACCCGATCCCCGCGAGGGACGGGATCTGACGGACGACGATCTCAAATACGGCCCCGGCATCGAACGATACCAAATCACCCTCGTCAGGCAGGATTAAGGTTCCCAGGGGGCGCCGGGCCGGGGACCGTGGACCGTGGGACTCGGTATTGTCATTGCGAACGCAGAATTCAATGGCCCTGCTCCGCTCTGATTTCTGCCCTGAGTCTTTACTCAAACCCAGGCATGCGAAATCGTTCAACCGCGTGTTTGCTGGAGCTACGCAGGGCGAAAAAACGATGAGATTGCTTCGTCGCGCTGCGCGCTCCTCGCAATGACATCTAATATATTGCTGTTCAATATGTTGCGAAATGATGGAGAGCCCGGCCACGGAATTTTCGAGGCAGGTGAAGCAGAGTCCTTGTGATGCGGCCGCGGGATTGCGGCAATCCGCCTTCGCTTTGATGTATCGCTTGCAGCTTCTGCGGACAGGCTCCGTGCCGCGGTTGCAGCGGGTGTTGTGCGGGGGACGCGCGAGAGCTAGAATTCGTTTTCGACGTCCCGTCCGCCAGACTCCCGAGGCGGCGCCATTTGGATCCGCCGCATCCCGGCGCGTCCTGGAACATGAGGGAGAAGCCTTGTCTGCAGCTTCGCGCATGATCGTCGCCGCAGGTGCGGTCCTTCTGGCGGCCAATGCCGCCCTGGGGCATTCCCCGTCAGCGGAGGATCACAATACCACGATAGAGCTGATGCGGGGGGGCGGGGCCGCAATCTGCTACGAGGTATGGTGGGGCAGCCTTTGCGGAATGTACATCTGCAGCACCGAGGTCGACTCGAACGAGGATCATCGGCTGTCCGCGGAGGAAAAGGAGACCTTCAGGAAATACAGATCCGAGCAGTATGCAGAGGCGCTCTCCCTGATTCTGGACGGGGCTCCGGCGAAGCTCGAGTTCGAGCGGAGCGAGTTCGAATGCGAGGGGGAGAAATGCATCCCCATGACGATCATACTCAGGCTTCACCTGAGGTGCGGCAATCCGTCCGGCCGGATGCCGAAGGAGATTGAATTCCGCGACGACGCGGAAGCCCCGCTCGGCATGATTGGCAACAACACCGTCCTGCTCAAAGTCCCCCCGGATTTCGAAGTCACCGGCAAGAAGCCCCGTACGCCCAGGTGGAGCGAGCAGTACATCACGGGCGGGACATTCGTCGTATCGGCCCGTCAGAAAGGGGCCGGACACGGCGGAGAGCAACCCGGCACCGCCGGGGAAGGCGGCGGACCGGCGAGCCTGGGGGACCCCGCGGGCGGCATGACGCCTCCTGCAGGGGCCGTCGATCCTTTCGAATCCCTGGTTGACGGTTTTCTCAAGGGCGGGGGAGGGATTTCCGCCGTTTTCGCGGCGCTGTTCGTGTCCTTCTGGCTCGGCGCCGTCCACGCGCTTTCCCCGGGGCACGGGAAGGCCATGGTGGCCGGATACCTCGTCGGTTCCCGGGGGAGGCTCAGGGACGCGGTCTTCCTCGGCCTGATCGTGACGGCGACGCACATATCGT
>JBFZBV010000178.1:0-4489 GCA_041308285.1 Planctomycetota bacterium
CCCGCGTAATGGAGCAGGCTGCTCTCGGTATCAGCGTCCGGGAATCCGGCGAGCGCCCACAGGACGGTCCACGCCGGGAGGAACTCCTTCTCGAGGCCGAGGAGGCCCACGAGCAGGGCCCGCTTCATCGCCTGGTCGGCCCCTTCGCGGCGGAACGCCAGGGCCGCCACGCCCCTCGCCCTCTCCGCGGGCGACGTCGAAGCCACGTGGATGAACAGCAAATCCCTGACGTTCTCACTCCGCCACGCCGCCCAGCCCTCGCACGACCCGCTCAGCATTTCCGCGTGCAGACCCGCCGCGGCCGAGACCCTGCTCCGGTTCCGCAAATCGTCCTTGAACCGCTCCCCGAGCTCCCTGTAGAACCCCTCGGCCGCGCCGACCCTCTCGGCGGCGCCGGCCGCGGCCTCGAGTGCCGCGTCCAGGGCGGCGAAGGCCTCGTCGAGCGATCCCCATCTTGCGAGCAGGGCCGCGGCTTCCGCCCGGCCCGCTGCGTCGAATCCCGCGCCGGCCGAGGCAAGCTCCCTTATCCTGAGCAGGGCCGAGATCCGGGCCGCGTCGAGGGCCGTCTCCGCCGAGAACACTGCGCCCGCGGCGTCCTTGAACTCCGCCTTGAGCACCGAGGACGGGCCCCGCATCGCCGCGGCTATCCGCTCCAAATCCAGGCCCCCGTTCTTGAACGCCGGCATGAGGTCCTGGTCGCCCACGCGCACGGACACCAGCGAGGCCTCGATCCGCTCCTTCCTGGCCCTCTTCGCCATGCGCCACGGGCCCAGCTCGGGCTCCGAGACCGGCCCGAACTCGCCGCCGGACGGATCGAACGGGAACAGGCTCGCAGCGAAGAAGGTCGACAGGAAGCGCCACGTCCTGAGCGACCATTCGGACGCGTTCCCCACGGCCTCCACCGCCCTGATTCTCTCCTCCCACTCGAAGTCCTCCGGGTCGAAGCCGTCGCGCGTGCCGTCGAACCCGTCCAGGTCGGTGCTCTTCTCGTCGCCCGATTCGAAAACGAACATCCCAATCTTCCAGACCCCCTTGCCCGCGAGGACGAAGGGGAGCGAGGTTACCTCGGCGCTCTTCACGACCGGGTTCGAAGGAAGGCGGTATCCCCACCTGCGAATCGTCTCGCGCTCGAAGCATTCGACCGTCTCCACGAGCACCGGGTTGAGGGCGAGCATCGACGGGGCCGAGTGCGGCACAGCCTCGAACTCGCAGGACCGGCCGGAGGAAATCACCTTCTCGGACTTCCTCTCCACGTCCGTCACCCGGTCCTGCGTGAGGAACAGCACGCTGCCGCAGCCGCCTGCGCACACGAGGAACGCGGCCTGAATCGAGGCGGCCAGCAGCGCGCCGCCCCGCGAAAACGTCTTCATCGTATGCCTCCACGACCCGGCCCGCACGGAGCGAGCCCTTTCCAGTGCAGCCAGAGGAACTTGAGCACGCCCTTCACGGACCTGAGCGACCTCAGATAGAACGCGATGTAGCACAGGGCGACCGAGAATTCCATGCCGATTCTCGACATGCGGTCGTGACGGAACACGAGGTGGTAGCCGTCGTATAGGCGCCAGTCCTTCCTCGTTATCCTGGGCTTGAGGCGCCGGTAAATCTCGGTCCCGGGATACGGCGTGAGAATCGTGAAGTTCGCCGTGTTCGTGTCCAGGGCCATGGAATACCTCATGGTCTCCCTGACCGACCCGAGCGTGTCGCCCTCGTGGCCCAGGATATAGCTGCCGAGGACCTGGACGCCGTTCTTCCTGAAGACCGCCACGGCCTTCTCCACGTCCCCTTGCCTGAGGCCCTTGCGCACCGCGGCGAGCTTCTCCCGCGAGGGGCTCTCCACGCCGACGAAGACGCTCCGGAGGCCGGCCGAGGCGAGGTCCTCCACCATCTCCGGGTTCCTCGCCGCGAAGTCCGCCCTGCAGAACGACCATATCGCGAGGTCCAGGCCCTTCTTCCTTATGAGGCTGCAGATGGCCGCGTTCCTGTCGGGACTCATGAGGGAGTTGTCGTCGCTGAACGCGACCGCCTTGTAGCCCCACTTCCCGCCCGCCTCCTCCATCTCGCCGACGACCCGCTCGGCCGAGTGCGCCCGCCATTTCGGCCCGTTCATGAACGAAGAGGCGCAGAACGAGCACCTGAACGGGCACCCCCTGGACGTGACGACCGGCGTCAGAGGCAATGAACCCACCCTGGCCGTCTTGTACCGGTCCATGGGCATGAGATCCCTTGCAGGGAGCGGAATGGAGTCGAGGTCGGGGTTGAAAGGCCTGTCCGGCGTGCGCACCACCCTGCCGTCCCGCCTGAAAGTGAGCCCCTTCACTCCGGCCGGGTCGCCCCGGGATTCGAGACAGGCCGCGAGCTCGACGATCGTCTCCTCGGACTCCGACCTGGCCACGTAATCGACCGACGCGGTCCTGGCCACCTCGAGGTCGGCGGTGGTCGGGTGCGGCCCGCCCATCACCACCACGGATCCCGCCTCCCTGGCCTTCGCGGCAATCTCGCCCGCCTTCCGGAACCTCGTGGTGTCCGTGCCTATGCCGACCATGCCGAAGGAGCGGAAGTCCGGCTCCTCGGACGGGGCTGCGACGTCCATGTCCAGGATTTGCGGCTCGTGGCCCGCCTTCCTGAGCGAGGATGCGAGATACCCGAGCCCGAGGGGAGGTATCCTCACCCCGAACAGCGTGTACCAGCCGTGGTGCGGCGGATTGACGAGGAGGACCTTCATCGCACTGCCCGAGAAACGACGCCCTGCCCGGATTGAGCCGGGCTGGGACAGCGCAATTATAAGAATCCCCCCGGCCTTGGGGAACAAGTTCCGCGAAACATGCGTCGTGAAGGACGCGAAAGGGAAGCTCAAGGAAATCGTGAACAGGGACGTCACCGTGTACGTTGAAGCAGGAGGGGAGCAGGGGGCCGGGGAAACAGTCGTGAAATGGGAATTCGAGGAGAGGCAGTCCAAGGAGATTATCACCTAGTAGAATCCAAGTAGACGTTTCATTCTCGACATACACGGTTATCTGGGACACAGGGGAACTGAATTTCGAAGTTCTAAGGGAGGCTCAATGGCAGCTGAATGTCGACACGAATGGCAATCTTCTGCCAACTGCAGGGGCGGATTCTGACGCCACCTCCACACCTTCTACTGGTCCTCAAGCCAATGTGCTGGGCCTTCACGACCAGCCTCCCGTCGGAAGCACTGCGACCATTACTTTTACAAGATGACCGGAGTTCCTATGAAAGCCCGGCTTCTGTTCCTCGTTCTGGCATTGGGCTGCAATGGACCAGTCCCGCCTGATGAGACCTCGGCTGATGATAATTCCGACAAACATCATGGCGTAGAGTATGAGATAAAGTGTACGATCGATGCAAAGGCTGTCGCAAAACTTGAAGGGTATAAAAAGGACGAAACTGCATTGGTAATCTTGCAGGAGGACGAATATAGCGGAAGCAGATATGGCGGGAGAAATGAGTATAACCCGGAAACAAAGACAATCAAACCTATACCTGACGAAAGCAGGGGAAAGAGGCAACGACTCGGCAAGTGGGCAGTGAAAGACCTCTTGAACAGCAATATCCAACAAAGCGAAGGAAAATATATGGACTTTGTTGATGACTGGACTACAGGCCCGGGAAGCTGGCGTATCCATATCGAGACGCTTGTCCAGAACATACACGATCCCTTCTGCGCAGGCGGGCTGGTGGTCTGCACGGTGAAGGCAGAGGAGTCACCCTCATCCATATTCGAGACCGGGAATCCCATCAAGAATCCCCTTTGCATACCCCCATGCTGGGAGAAGAACGCCGCAAGCTACGTCAAGAAGAAACTGAAAGGCGGAATTGAGGCGCCTGAATTCTCACTCGACCTGGTCGGCAAGGTCAATCCGTACCTGCTGATTCTGAGCTTCCTGGAGAGGAGGGGCGGATTCTCGGACATAAGGTTAATGCTACAAAAGGCTCGCGACGCGAAGCAGCGCATGCTCGTCGCAGTCCTGGCTTACCTCGTCCTGCTGGACGCCCTCGAGAGGAAAGACCTCATGCCCATAGTGACCGTATCCGTGGAGGTCACGGAATCCAAGGACTTCGACTACATCTCCGACATCGCAGTCGGGTTCATAGCCTTCAAGGGGAACAAAGACTGGAGACTTCTAGACCACGGCAAAGTGAAGGAGTTGCACGACACGATTCACCGCCAGCTCTTCGAAACGCGCGTAGAATCGTCGCCAAGGCGGGACGGGCTGCACAGCCTGCTGAGAAGGCCTTGACGCGCAGGCCTTGGACAGGTGGCGTTTCCAGCCTGTTTTTCAGCCCGGGACTGCCGCCGGGGTGAATCGTGCGAAATTACTAGATACTACCTCGGTGTCAGAAAGGTGTCAGGAACCATTTCTTGACGAGGAATGAGGAATTAAATAGTGTTGTGGTATGGGTCGACCGAAACGAGCGGCGGATGGAGGAGTGGTTTACCACGTTTTGAATCGTGGAAACGCCCGCAGGA
>JBFZBV010000179.1:0-3155 GCA_041308285.1 Planctomycetota bacterium
GTGCTCGATATTGGCCACGTCGAGCCCGCGGGCCGCAATGTCGGTCGCGATCAGGATGCGGTAGCGTCCGTCACGGAAGCCGGCCATCGCGTGGTCGCGCTGCGGCTGCGTGCGGTCCGAGTGGAGCCGGGTCACGGAGTGGCGCCGGCCCGCGACCGTCGTGGCGAGGCGTTCGACGCCGCGCCGCGTGCGTGCGAAGACGAGCACCCGCCCCTGGTGTAGAATTCCGAAATTGGTGATTTCCCCGATACAAAACAAAACATGAAAACCGCTTCCGCCCCGCCCGCCCGACCGCCCTCCCGAACCAGTTGAAACAGAACATGTTGAACTAAACCGCTTCGCGGTAGTAGGGCGGTTCCGGCGGGCAGGGCCGTAGGTGATGTGAGGAGTGCGTCTCGGGTCTGGTTCGAGGCATCAGTGCCTTCCTTCCCTGTTCCTTCGCCCCATCCGCTACACTGGCCTTCGCACAGGCGTCCATAGGGGATGCCGGCATTCGTTACCCTGTGCGAAGGAGATGTGCCATGGGTGCCTTGAGGGACAGGATGGTCCGGGACATGCAGTTGCGGAGGTTCTCGCCAGGGACGCGGGACGCGTATGTTCTCAGCGTCGCGCGCTTGGCCAAGTACTGGGACCGCTCGCCCGACGAGATCGAGGAAGAGCAGGTCCGCCAGTACGTGCACTATCTGATCACTGAGCGGGGTCTGGCCTGGAGCTCGGTCAACGTGGCCGTTTCCGGGATTCGATTCTTCTATACGGTGACGCTCGGCCGCGCTCAGTTCGCCACCGCCATCCCGCCGCGAAAGACTCCCCAGCAGTTGCCCGAGGTTCTCAGTTCGCCGGAGTTGGAACGGCTCTTCCGCAGCGTCACGAACGTCAAGCATCGGGTCCTCCTGATGACGACATATGCGGCCGGGCTTCGCGCCCGCGAGACCCTGAAGCTTCAGGTCGAAGACCTCGACAGCGGTCGCATGATGATCCGCGTGCGGCAGGGCAAAGGGGCGAAGGACCGCTATACCCTCCTCTCCCGCCGTCTCCTGGAGGAGCTGCGGGCCTATTGGCGGCAGTACCGCCCCCGTCCGTGGCTCTTCCCTGGCCAGGTGCCGACGCGCCCGCTGAGCTATGCCTCGGCCCTCGCCGTGTTCCTGAAGGCGAAGCAGGACGCCGGCATCACCAAGCAGGGTGCCCTGCACATGCTGCGCCACAGCTTCGCCACCCATCTCCTGGAGGCGGGCACCGACGTGCGGACGATCCAGGTGCTCCTGGGCCACTCGTCGCTCCGCACGACGATGCGCTACCTCCAGGTGACCCGCAAGACGATTGGCTCGACGCAAAGTCCTCTCGACCTGCTCGACATTCCCGACCCCTGGCCGCCTCGGTAGCCGGCGGCCATGTCGAGCGCCTGTCCAGCCGCCCAGCCCTGCGGGGCCGCGCTCCACGGCGGAGCGTCCTCCCGCCGCCCGCCGTGGGAAGTCGCCGACGTCTTCCGGCGCTTTGGCGAAGCGTACCGGCGCGCCCATCCCTTGCCGCTGCTCGAACGCGAAGTGATGCGGGCCATCGAGCTCTGCCGCACGGCCGCTCTCGGCGGCCACGTCGAGCGCTGCGACGCCTGCGGCTTCGAGCGCATCGCCTACAACTCCTGCCGCAACCGCCACTGCCCCAAGTGCCAGGCCCTGGCCAAGGCCCGATGGCGCGAGGCCCGCCGGGCCGAGCTCCTCCCCGTGCGCTACTTCCACGTCGTCTTCACCCTCCCCCACGACCTCAACCCGCTGGCCCTCGCCAACAAGAGCGTCCTCTACGACCTCCTGTTCCAGGCCGTCGCCGACACCCTCAAGACCTTCGGCCGCGACCCCAGACACCTCGGCGGCAAGGTCGGCTTCACCGCCCTGCTTCATACCTGGGACCAGCAGCTCCGCTACCACGTCCACCTCCACTGCCTCGTTCCAGGAGGCGCCTTGTCGCCCGACGGGGCGACGTGGCTCTCGGCCCACGGCGACTACCTCTTTCCCGTCAAAGCCCTCTCCCTGGTCTTCCGAGCCAAGTTCATCGAGGGCCTCCACGAGCGGGCAGACGAGGGCCGGCTCGCCTTCCCCGACGAGCCCGACGCTCTCAACGCCCTCGTCAAACGCTTGTGGTCCGTCGACTGGGTCGTCTACTGCAAGCCCCCCTTCGCCGGCCCCGAGAAGGTCCTCGACTACCTCAGCCGCTACACCCACCGTGTCGCCATCTCCAACCACCGCCTCGTCGATGTCGACCGCCGAGGAGTCACCTTCCGATACCGCGACCGCCGCGAGGGCGACACCGTCAAGCTCTGCACCCTTGCACCCGACGAGTTCATCCGCCGCTTCCTCCTCCACGTCGTGCCCAAGGGCTTCAAACGCATCCGCCACTACGGCTTCCTGGCCGGCAAGGCCAAGGCCCGCGACCTGCCGCGGTGCCGCACCCTCCTCGGCCTTTCTGCACAGCTCCCAAAGCCAGCCGACAAGACCACCCGAGAACTCCTGCTCGAACTCACCGGCTTCGACCTCGCCGAGTGCCCGCACTGCCACGAGGGCACCATGCGATTCGCCGGTGACTTGCCCGACCTCGCGACCCCGCTTCTCACCATCCCGCGCAGCCCGCCATGAGGAATCCGCCGTGACACGCTCGCTCACCTCCACCTGCTCCGCCTTCTACATCCTCTCGTCCTTCGAGGAGGCAGCCGCCGTGCGCCCGAGCCCCACTTCCGCCACCTACCATCCCTGCCCCAACGCCTCTTACCTGCCGCCCCGGTGTCGATGCCCCCGCCTCCGGCAGGCCGCGCTGCCCGTTCCTCCGGCACCGCCGACAACCTCCGACCCAACTGCTCCAGCCCTCCCAGCTCACGGAGTGTCCCGCCGCGCCCCACGGCCCGCATAGAATCCCCATACCCCCCCCCGTCCCATGGTTCTGCCCCCGCTCAGCGGCTCAGTTCAACGAGTTTGATCCGCAATGCTCTCGCACTGCGGATCAAACCCTATCCGTTTTGTTAGGGGGGTATCCCCTTCACTCCAGCAACCACAACAGGTTGTGTCGCGGCCCCGCGCGTCGGAAAAGGAGCATTCGGCCCCGAAATCCGCATCCCACGGGCAAACGGCGGCCACGAGAGCCGGACAGGCCGGCCACCACCAATCGGGGTC
>JBFZBV010000180.1:0-6040 GCA_041308285.1 Planctomycetota bacterium
CCATAGGAACCAATCCCATACGCAATGGCAGGCGGAGCAAAAATGAACTCTATATTCTGAGCCATGCCGGTGATGAAGCCAATATCACGGCCAAAGGCACGGTTTGCATAATCGAATGCACCACCAGCCTTGGGAATGGAACACGCCAGTTCGGTATAACTGAAGGTGAATGTGATGTATAATATAATGATGAAGAAAACTGCAATGGCCAACCCCAGTGTGCCTCCCTTTTCAAACGCGCCCTCGGCCCTGATTCTGAGCGGAGGCCCAGCCAGCACCATCGCCGAGGGGTCGCCGCGGCCCGACTGGGGCATCTTCGACCTCGGCGTCCCGATTCTCGGAATCTGCTACGGCCTCCAGGTGGCCGCCTGCAGGTTCGGAGGCAGGGTCGTCAACGCGTCGGCCAGGGAGTACGGCAGGACGGAACTGGACGTCGCGGACCCGCACGACCTCCTCGAGGGCGTGCCCTGCCGGACCAGGGTCTGGATGAGCCACGGGGACATGGTGGAGGGGCTCTCCGGCGCGGAAATACTCGGCCGCACGGCGAACTGCCCCTTCGCCGCGGTGAAGGTGCCCGCCGGCCGCTTCTGGGGCGTGCAGTTCCACCCGGAAGTCACGCACACGGAGGAGGGCGGGAAAATCCTCGGCAACTTCCTGTACAGGATATGCATGCTCAAGGGCGACTGGAAGATGTCGTCCTTCATAGAGACGAAGATTGCGGAAATGAGGGCGGAGGTGGGCGAATCCGGGGTCATCCTCGGCTTGTCGGGCGGCGTCGACTCGACGGTGGCCGCCTCCCTCATCCATCGCGCAATCGGCGGGCAGCTCACGTGCATCTTCGTGGACAACGGGCTTCTGCGCCTGAACGAGGCCGAATCCGTGCGGAGCCTGTTCCAGCAGCACTTCAGGATGAAGCTCGTGTCCGTGGACGCGTCCGAGAGGTTCCTGCGCGAACTGCGCGGCGTCTCCGACCCCGAGGCGAAGAGGAAAATCATCGGCCGCGTGTTCATTGAGGTCTTCGAGGAGGCGGCGAAGGCCATCCCGGGCGCGGAATTCCTCGCACAGGGCACCCTCTACCCCGACGTAATCGAATCCGTGTCCGCGCACGGGGGGCCCACGGCGAAAATCAAGTCCCACCACAACGTCGGCGGACTCCCGGCGGTGCTGAAGCTCAAGCTCCTCGAGCCGTTCCGCTTCCTCTTCAAGGACGAAGTGAGGGCCCTCGGCAGGGAGCTCGGAGTGCCCGAGCGGATTGTGCGCCGGCACCCCTTCCCCGGGCCGGGCCTGGGCGTGAGGGTCCTCGGCCCCGTGGACGAGGCGAGGCTCTCCGTCCTGCGGAAGGCCGACGCGATTCTCATAGAGGAACTGCAGGCCTCCGGCCTGTACGACAAGGTCGGCCAGGCCTTCGTCGTGCTCCTGCCGGTCGCGGCTGTGGGCGTCATGGGAGACGAGCGGAGCTACGAGAACGTCGCCGCCGTGAGGGTGGTGGAGACCGCGGATTTCATGACCGCGGACTGGGCGAGGCTCCCGCACGAATTCCTCGACAGGATTGCGGGAAGAATCACGAACGAGGTCCGCGGCATAAACAGGGTCGTCTACGACATATCCTCGAAACCCCCGGCGACGATAGAGTGGGAATGAACGGGGGATTGCGGGGCATGATTCGATGCGCATGCCCCGGTCAGGATTTCCGCCCCGGCTTGAGGTTCGTGAAGGGGCAGTAAGGGCCGCACATCGAGCAGACCTTCTCGTCCGACGGGCGGGCCTTGAGGCGGATTTTCCTCGCGGCTTCCGGGTCGATTGAGTTCTCGATTTGCCCTTTCCAGTCCCTGGCCGCCCTGAGGCCCGAGAACTCGCGGCACCGGGCCGCCGCTGAAGGCAGCCCCCGCGCGACGTCCGCGGCGTGGGCGGCAATCCTGGCAGCAATCACGCCCTGCTTCACCTGCTCCTCGTCCGGGAGCCCCAGATGCTCGGAGGGAGTCACGTAGCAGAGGAAGTCGGCTCCGGCCCAGGCGGCAATCGCGCCTCCGATGGCCGAGGTAATGTGGTCGTAGCCCGGCGCGATGTCCGTGACGAGCGGGCCCAGGACGTAGAACGGAGCCCCGTCGCACAGCCTCTTCTCGAGCTCGACCTGGGCCTTTATCTGGTCCATCGGCACGTGGCCGGGGCCTTCAATCATCACCTGTACGCCTGCAGCCCGCGCGCGGCGGGCCAGGCCGGAAAGTATCATCAGCTCGTGGACCTGCGCGGCGTCGAAGGCGTCGGCGATGGCGCCGGGCCTGAGCCCGTCGCCGAGGCTGAGCGTCACGTCGTGCTCGAGGCAGATTTGCAGCACCTCGTCGAAGCGCTCGAACAGGGGGTTCTCGGCCCCGTTATGGTCCATCCACTCCGCGAGGAACGCCCCGCCCCTGGACACTATGCCGCACACGCGGCCGCCCTGCCTCAGCGTCTCCGCCGAAGCCAGGGTCACGCCCGAATGCACGGTCACGAAGTCCACCCCGTCCTCGGCGTGCCGGCGTATCGCCCCCAGCATCCCGTCCGGGGACATGTCGACGATGGACCCGGGCCTGGTTACGGCCTCGACCGCGGCCTGGTAAACCGGCACGGTGCCGAAGGGCACGGGCGCGATTTGGAGCAGTCTCCTCCTCACCGACGTGATGTCCCCGCCCGTGGAGAGGTCCATCACCGCGTCCGCCCCGGCGGACACGGCGGCGCGGATCTTGCGCTCCTCGTTTTCCAGGGAGGGGTAGTCGTGGCTGGTGCCGACGTTGGCGTTGACCTTGACGGTCAGGCCGCGGCCGATTGCGCACGCGACCCGGCCCGTCCTGCCCCTGTTGGCCGGGATCACCGCATGCCCTTCGGCGATGAGCGCGGCAATCTCCTCCGGGCTCTGCGATTCCCTGCGGGCCGCCTCGGCCATCTCACGGGTGATTTTCCCCTCGCGGGCGGACAGGAGCTGGGTCATGTTCCCTCCGGTTTCTCTTCCCGGTCCGCCGCGGCAATCCGCCCCGGCCGGGAAATGGACAGCATAATCGGCTTCGCTGCTGCTGGCAACAAGCTGCATCCGCCTCGCAGCGGCTCAGCCGGCTCCCTTCGGCTCGTTCGCCCAAGGCGGACTCGCTCGGGGCGGACTCCTCGGCAGGCTCGTAGGCCGGCGTGAGTTTGTCGAATCCCTTCCCCCTCCCCGTCGAAGGCGGCGGACGAGGCCGGGTCTGCGGCAGGGCCGCTCAGATCACCCCGTCCGTCTCGAGCGCTTCCATGCCGGAGCGGGACATTCCGAGGAGGCCGCCGTAGATTTCCTCGTTGTGCTCGCCGAGCCTCGGAGGGAACTCCAGGGTGAAGTTGCGGCTCTCCAGGTACTGCGTCTTGACCGGAGCGGCGGGCAGTTCGATTGTCCGGCCCGTGCGCGGATCGGTGGACTTGATTGTCGCCTTGAGGAGCAGGGGGTCGGACGCGAGGTCCTTCATCGTGCTCACGCGCGAGATTGGGATGTCCAGGGAACCGAGCAGGTCGATCCAGCGGGCCGTGGGGGCCGAGGCGAAGACCTTCTCGAGCGCCTCGTTCAGGCGGCGCACGTCCTTTATCCTGCCGGCGTTCCTCTCGTATTCCTTCCTCGCGACGTGAGAGAACTCGGGCGTGGCGGCCAGGCGCCCCCACTGGGCGTCGTTCCCGACCGCGATGTACACGTGGCCGTCGCCGGTCCTGAACACGGAGACGGGCGCGAAGAACTCGTGCGTGTTCCCCTTCCTCGTGAGATAGGATCCGAAGCTGCGGGCGAACATCACGGGACCCGGGAGCCACGCCGTGCAGGAGTCGAACATCGAGATGTCTATCCTCGACCCCTCGCCGGTGCGGGCCTTCCTGTACAGCGCCTTCATTATCTGGCCGAAGGCGTGTTCCGCAGCCCCCAGGTCGGCCAGCGGCACGCCGAGCACCATCGGCGCCGATCCGGGCTCTCCGGTCAGCTCCATGAGGCCGGACCGAGCCTGGACCACGGGGTCGTACGCCGGCTCGGACAGGTCCGGCCCGTATCCGGTGATGCCTGCCCAGATGACGTCGGCCTTGGCCGCGCGGACGGACCCGTAGCCTATGCCCAGGCCCTCGTAGGCCTTCGGCAGCTGGTTCGTGGCGAAGACGTCCGCGGGCAGCTTCCTCACGAGGTCCGCGAGAATCCCCCGGCCCCGGGGCTCCTTGAGGTTGAGCGTAATCGCCTTCTTCCCCAGGTTGTTCTGGAGGAAGTAGGAGTTCATCATCTCCTCGCCCAGGACGTTGCCGCCGATGAACCTGTTAGGGTCGGGCTTCGCGGGGTGCTCGACGCGCAGGACGTTCATCCCCTCCTGCCTGAGCCTGTACGTCAGGAAAGGCAGGGTGAGGGCCTGTTCGACGCTGACGACGTTCAGGCCGGCAAACAGGCCGTCATCCATTGTCGTCTCCCACGGGCCACCTTGCGGCTGCGGGCGCCGGTCCTGCGGAGCCGGAGGCTACGCGAGGAGCTCGTAAATCGACGTGTATTCCAGGTTGAAGGCCGCGGCCACGCCCTCGTGGGTGACCTTCCCGCCGATTACGTTGATTCCCCTGGCAATCTCCTTGTTGTCCAGGGCAGCGCGCTTGCATCCCTTGTTGGCCAGTTCGACCGCGTAGGGCATGGTCGCGTTCGACAGCGCGTACGTGGAGGTCCTTCCGACCGCGCCGGGCATGTTGGCGACGCAATAGTGCACCACGTCGTGGACGATGAAGGTCGGCTGCGCGTGGGTCGTGGGCTTGCAGGTCTCCACGCAGCCGCCCTGGTCCACCGCCACGTCGACGATGACGGCGCCCGGCTTCATCTGCTTCACGAGGCTCTCCGGGACGAGGACCGGGGCCTTGGAGCCGGCCGAAAGCACCGCGCCGACGAGCAGATCGCAGGACTTCGCCTTCTCCTGGATTGTGTAGGCGTTCGAATAGAGGGTCACGACGTTCGCCGGCATTATTTCGTTCAGGTAGCGGAGCCTGTCGAGGCTGATGTCGAGAATCGAGACCTTGGCGCCCAGGCCGGCCGCCATCCTGGCCGCTGAAGTCCCCACCACTCCGCCCCCGATGACGAGCACCTCGGCGGGTTCGACGCCGGGCACGCCGCCCAGGAGTATCCCGCGGCCCATCATGGGTCTTTCCAGGTACTTGGCGCCCTCCTGGACCGCCATCCTGCCCGCGACTTCGCTCATGGGAGTGAGGAGGGGCAGTTTCCCGTCGTCGGTCTCGATGGTCTCGTAGGTGACGCACGCGGCGCCGGACTTCATCATGGCCTCGGTCAGCCGCCTGTCGGCGGCGAAGTGGAAATACGTGAACAGAGTCTGTTCGGGTTTTATGAGCCCGAACTCCTCCGGCAGAGGCTCCTTCACCTTGATAATCATCTCGGCTCTGTGCCAGACTTCCTCGGCCTTGGCGATTATTTCGGCTCCGGCCTTGATATATTCCTGGTCCGAGATGCCGCTCCCCTGTCCTCCGTCCTTCTGGACCATGACTTTGTGGCCTTTGCGGACCAGGGCGTTCACGCCGGCGGGAATCATGCCGATTCTGTTCTCGTTGTTCTTGATTTCCTTGGGTATGCCGATAATCATCTGTTCCTCCTCAAACATTCCGGCGGGCGCCGTCGCTCAGCGGACGGCCGTCGCCGAACGGAGCACAATACACGACCCGGGCGCCGATTTCAACACCAATCGAAGGCGGACAGCGATGAAGAGTCGCGCAGGGAATCGTTGATTTGCTCCGCACGCGCCGCGCCCTCGTTCCTCGGGCACGGCCCGTGCACGAGCCGCAATTCTCGAACTCCGCCCTGGAATGCCCGCATGTTCACCTCCATCCCGGTCCCCATCGGCTGTCCCTATATGGCGAGGACAGCCGATGGGGGCCGTCCATCAAGGAGGTGAACATGAAAACCTGCACGGCATTCCAGGACGACGGGTTCTTCGACTTCGAACGGCTCGATGCTTACAGGCTTGCCCGCATGCACTAGGAATGCGCATGCGCGTGGACCCTGCTGTGCATGAGAGGGCGCGCGGAT
>JBFZBV010000181.1:0-3745 GCA_041308285.1 Planctomycetota bacterium
GACTCCCCTGTCCTGCCCCCGCCGCGATCCTACGCCGCGTCGCCGAAGGAACCATGCGAAAGCAGCATGCCCGGTTCCACCGGATGATGTGCCCCTCTCTTTACTCCTCAGAATCGACGGACTCCGTTCCCGACCGGACGCCTGGAAAGGGCGCGCTGGTTTCGCCCCGGACATCGACATGATATTGCGGGCAGGATTTCGATGGACAGCCCGAAACCCAAAAGGCGGTACAGTTCCAGGAAAAGAGACACCAATGCTCCTTCGTTCAGGCGCGCTCTCCGTCTTCCACCCTCGAGACGAAGGACCCGCGTGCGAGTCGCGTCCTGACGAGCTCTCCCGGGCCGAGGCCCGCGGAATCCCGCAGCGCGGCGCCCTGGCCCTCGCGGGTGGTGAACGAGAACCCGCGGTCGAGCACCCTCGCGGGATTCAGGCTCTCCAGCACCTTCTCGAGCGAATCGGACTTCTTCCTCCCCTCGGATGCGGCCCTCCTGGCCAGCGCTTCCAGCCGCTCCGAGAGATCGTCGGTCCTCTGCGCCGCCTCCCTCGCAAGGCGCGCCGCCCTCTCGGGCGCCAGCCGCTCCAGGAGGAACTCGACGTGCTTCCTCACCGCCGCGGCCCTCGACCTCAGCGCCGCGGCAATCCTGCCCTGGAGACCGTCAAGGACTTCGACCAGGCCCTCGTATTCCGGGACGACGATTTCGCCCGCTTCGGTCGGCGTGAGGGCCCGTCTATCGGCGACGAAGTCCGAAATGGTGAAGTCAATCTCGTGGCCCACGGCGGAGATTACCGGAATCCGCGAAGCCGCAATCGCCCTTGCGACGACCTCCTCGTTGAAGGGCCAGAGGTCCTCGAGGCTGCCGCCGCCCCTTCCGACGATGATCACGTCCACGTCGTCGAACTTGAGGTTGAAATCGGATATGGCCTCCGCTATCTCGCGTGCCGCGCCCTCGCCCTGGACCCTGACGGGCATGATGCTGACGTGGGGCCTCGGAAATCGCTTCAAGATGACGTTGAGCATGTCCTGAAGGGCGGCGCCGCTCGGGGACGTCACAATCCCAATCCTCCGCGGGAGGAAGGGCAGAGGCTTCTTCCTCGCCGCGTCGAACAGCCCTTCCGATGCCAGTTTCTTCTTGAGCTGCTCGAAGGCCAGCTGCAGCGTCCCGATTCCTTTGGGTTCCGCGTGCCCGATGATTATCTGGTAGGCTCCCCGCGGGGGATATACGCTCACTTCTCCGAAAGCGACGATCTCGATTCCGTCCGCGAGATCGAATCCCATTCCTGCGGCGGCGCGCTTGAATATCACCGCGGGCAGGGTCGATCCCGCGTCCTTGAGCGTGAGATAGATGTGCCCCGACGAGGGCTTCCTCAGATTCGATATTTCCCCCGACACCCAGACGCTGCCGACGCTCTTCTCGAGTATGTCCTTAATCCGGAGAGTGAGCTCCGTAACGGTGAGGACCTTCCTGCCGCCCCGGTCCTCGGCCGCCGTTCGCCCGGATTCGGGACCGTCCTCGGCCTGTTTTCCGTCCTGATGGCTCACGCGAAAGGTCCTCGCTCCCAGCAGGCGCCGGTTCCAGGTCAGTCCTTCACGACGGCCGTGCCTTCGGGAATTTCTATCTCGAACGCGTCCGCGGGAATCTCGGCGTTGAGTTCAATGTCGTTGAAGTCCATGACGAGCTTGAATTTCTTTTCCGGGCATTCGATTGAAATCAGCCAGGGCCACCAGATTTTGGCCTCGCCGGCGGTCTTGTACGAGCCGTAGGCGACGTCCAGCGCCACCTTCCCGCCCTTCCCGAACGTCAGGTGCCTCAGCTTGAAGAGGGTCTTCTCCTGCACGTGCATTTCCTCGGTCTTCAGTCCGTTCTCGTCGAACACCCCGAACTTGATTGTGTCCCCGTCCCTGTCCAGCATCTTCATCCCGGTTTCGTACGATCCGGCGGACCTGCCGAGGATAATCGACGCCAGGCCCGACTGCGCGAATATCTCGTTCAGATCCCCTCCCTGGCCGCCGCCTGCCGATGAGAGGCTGCGTTCGAACACCTTCTCCTCCGACGGCAGGTGGAACCTCATCAGGTCGCGCACGATTGAAACGTCGAAGACCGTACCGCCCACCGGGGGATATGCGACCATTCTGAACCTGTGGGGTTTCGATACGAGAATCGTCGCCTTCAGGCTGCCCTCCCTGGCTGGTGAGTCTATGCGCACGCGCGCTTCGCCTTCCATGGAAGAGACCGATCCTTCCCATGCCGAGCAGTGCTTTATTATCTCGTCGGGCGGGAGATGGCCGAAGTCGGGAGCCGGCGAGAGAATCTCGCAGCAGGCGAGCAGCAGGGCGGACAGGGGCGAAATGGCGGCGGCCAGACGTCTCAATGCACGATCCTCCTCAGGTCTGAATCCACTTTAACCGCTTCAGCTCCCGATGTAAAACACAGCGCCGCCCCTGGCGCCGTTGAGACGGGCGCGAGCATGGAGCGGAAGCCGGGCCGCCGCAGGCCTGCCTCAGTCATCCCATCCCCTGTATACGCCCCTCCGGTATCCCAGATTGTACATGAGCGCCATGAATCCGTGGCGCCTGAACACCGGTACCCGCCGGAAAATGGAGGCCAGCGAGTACGTCCGCCGGTACAGGCCCTTCACGCGCTCCTTCAGGTCCGAGGGAGAGATGCCTTTCGGACGGAAACAAACGTTCAGCTTGTCGAATTTGGACCAGTCGCTTTCGGTGATTCTCCCCTCGCTCCCGAGCCTCTCGAACACTTCCGTCCCCGGCAGAGGAGTGAGAACCGAGTAATTGGCGCCTTCCAGGGGGGCTTTCTCGACGAACTCGAAGGTTCTTTCGAATATGTCGGGCGTGTCGCCGTCCAGGCCGAATATGAACGATCCCTGGACGAAAAGCCCCGCCTTGTGGACGGTATCGACGGCCTGAGCGAACTTGCCCGATTTGTTGACGCCTTTCCGGACGTCCCTGAGGTTCTCCTCCGACATGGATTCGAAACCTATGAGGATGCCCATGCAGCCCGCCTTCGCGGCCGATTCGAGGAGGTCGGGATGGTTTGCCACGTTCATCGAGGTCTGAGCGACCCATCTCTTTCGGAGCGGCGCGATGGCCGTCATCAAATCGTGGGCATACCTGAAATCCGCGAAAAGGTTGTCGTCGAGGAAGATGCAAATCCTGTTCGGGATTGACGCAAGTTCCGAAGCCACCTTCTCGACGGGCCTCAGCCTGTAGCGGTTGCCCATGAACCTCGTGGTGGAACAGAACGAACAGTTGAAGGGGCATCCCCTGGTCGCCATAATCGTTCCCGGGACTCCGTAAGAGCCTGATTTCAGAAGGTTTCTGCGCGGGGCCGGAATTGCCGACGGATCGCAGAACCGGCCGGATTCGTATCTGGTCCTCAGCCCGCGACCGCCGGTGAAATCGTCGATTACGTCCTGCCACCCGCACTCGCCCTCGCCCACGAAGACCGAATCAGCGTGTTTCAGGGCCTCGTCGGGCAGGGCCGATGCATGGATGCCGCCGAATATTACGCGCATCCCCCTTCTCCTGAGGAGATCTGCAATCTCGTATCCCCTTGGTGCGTTGGCAGTTAGAATCGATATCGCCGCCAGGTCCGCGTCCAGCGCGTCGAAGTCGACGTCTTCGACCGCCTCGTCGTAGAGCCGGACCTCAATCCCGGGCGGCGTGAGCGCTCCCAATATCAGAAGGCCCATGGGAGGCCAGACGAATTTGCTCTTCCTCTTCTTCCAG
>JBFZBV010000182.1:0-4298 GCA_041308285.1 Planctomycetota bacterium
ATGAAAGCACGAGTACGGGACAGCAGGTCCCGCGGTGAAAGCGACCGACGATACATCCAGGGGAAATCAGGTCGCCCGCCGCCCGAAGATTCCGGACTCTTCACCCCTGCCTGCCGCCGCAGACTCGGAAAACGCTTGACTGCCCCTCCCGCCGGAATTTAAATGTCTGCCCGGGGCCAGGATCGCCTGACCCGGAACCCGAAGCGGGGAAGCGTGAACTCCCGGTCATCCCGCGGGAAGCGCGTGTCATGGCCCGGACGGGCCCCGACTTGCGCCGATGCCCGGCATCGGTCCGACCGGACCATTGGGAAGGAGCGCCATGGAAGACGATAGCCTCGTTCCGCATTCTCAGACGCACCTCCTGGTGGTGATTCCGGTCGTGTGTCTCGCAGTACTGTTCGCCTTCGCGTGGAATCCATGGGAAGGCCTCAAACCCCGCCCCAAGCTCCAGGGTTTCGAGAGATCCGCGGGGCTGGACCGCTACCTGTCCATGAAGGCGATGGAGTACTCCGACAAGGAGCTCAAGGACGTCCAGGAAAAGCAGGACGGCTGCCTGGGCTGCCACAACGAGGCCGACAAGCTCGAGAAGGTTTTCAAGGACAAGAAGAAGGCGGCTGCATGGGTTGACCTCGCGAAGTTCAGGGCGTCGCCGCACGGCAAGTCCCTCGCATGCCACTCGTGCCACGAGGGATACGAGAAGTTCTTCGACGCGGGGGAGCACGACTTCTTCGACGGGACCTACGAAGCCTTCAAGGCGAAGGCCGCCGGGACATGCGCCGCGTGCCACGCCACGAACGCCGCTGATCTCAAGTCCAGCGCCCACGGGACCAAGGGCGGGCTCACGTGCGTCTCCTGCCACGGGTTCCACGAGATAACCGGCGCAGGGCAGGAGGGGACGTGGGCGGGATCGGCCTGCAAGGGCTGCCACGATCAGCTCGTCTCGGAGTACGAGAGGAACGTCCACGCGCTGGCGCGCAAGAAGGGCGTCAAGGACTCCCCCGGCTGCACGGACTGCCACGGATCCACTCACGTGCTCGCGCCCGTGGGGAAGGGCAGGGACTCGTGGGCCGGGTCGTTCGCGAGGACCGCGTGCTCGGAATGCCACGCGAAGAAGGGCCCGGACCTCGGGAAGGCCCACGATTTCCTCGTGCCGGTCGACCTGCACCTCGGCCGGAAGGCGGGCTGCGCGTGCCACGTCGCCAAGACCAAGGGCGTGCACATCCTCGGGGAGGGGAACCAGCCGGTTTCAGGAAAGAACAAGAAGGAAATCTGCTCCATGTGCCACACCCCGGACGGGAGCCTCGCGAAGGCCGTGGATGCGGACTACGTCATCGGATCAACCAGGCACCGCTGGCTCGACATCGTGGGCCTGGCGGTGATCGCCGCGACTTTCGCAGGGCTGCCGCTGGGTCACGGGGGCCTCAGGCTCCTCGCAGGGATGATGAGGAAGGCGAAGCATTGACCCCGCCGGGCCGGCCTCGGGGGCCCGCGGGATTTTCTGGAAGGAGCCGTCGGCATGAAGCACACCAGACCCCTTTACCTCCATCCGCCCCTGGAGAGGATTTGGCACGGCGTCCACACGCTCTGCATACTGGCGCTAATCGCCACCGGCGCGCTCATCCGCTTCCCGGAGCTGGGCATCTGCAGCGACTACTCGATTCCGGTCATGGTGCACAACCACTTCGGGGCGTTCCTGGTCGCGGACTACGTGTTCTGGATTTTCTACCTCTTCGTCTCGGGCAGGCTCGAGCACTACCTTCCGAAGGAGCGCGACATGCTGGGCGGGCTCGTGAACCAGGCGTTCTACTACGGGCTCGGAATCTTCAAGGGCGAGCCGCACCCGTACTCGGCCTCGGAGCACGAGAAGTTCAATCCGCTGCAGAAGTGGGCCTACGTGGGCGTGATGTTCGCGCTCGTGCCCCTGCTTTGCCTCACCGGGCTCGTGCTCCTGCTGCCGGTGCACTTCCACGGCCTGATTGAAAAGGTCGGCGGGCTCGGCGCGGTCAGCACGTTCCACGCGATTCTGGCCTTCTGCGCCACTGCGTTCCTGGTGAGCCACGTGTACCTCGCCACGACCGGGTCGAGCGTATTCGACGCCTTCAAGTCCATGGTCACGGGCTGGGTCAACGAGGAAGCGCACTAGCGGACATGCGGGTACTGTTCATATACCCGAACCTGAACTGCCAGATTGGCTTCAACTACGGCGTGGCCTGCCTTTCCGCCGCGCTCAAGTCGCGCGGGCACGAGACGAGGCTCCTGAACCTCAACGAGAAGCTCGGCCCCGTGCCCGACGACGAGGCCATACTGCGGGAAATCGACGCCTGGAAGCCCGGCGTCGCGGGATTCTCCGCTGTCACGACCCAGTTCGAGTACGCGAAGAGGATTGCCGGCCGCATAAGGGAGAGGTACGACATCCCGATTGCCGTCGGCGGCGTGCACGCGACCATGGTCCCGGAAGAGGTCATGGCCCTGCCTTGCGTCGACTTCGCATGCGTCGGGGAGTGCGAGGAATCCTTCCCGGAACTGGTGGACGCCCTGGACAGGGGCGGCGACACGTCCTCGATACCAGGCGTCTGGGCCAGGAGAGGGGGCGAAGTCGTGCCGAACCCGGTCCGCCCCCTGCCTGACCTCTCGAAACTGCCGATGAAGGACTACTCCATCTTCGACTTCCAGAGGATGATTGACGCCAAGGACGGGTGGGTCGGGCTGATGGCCTCGCGCGGGTGCCCGTACAGGTGCACCTACTGCTTCAACCACGAGATGTTCCAGAGGTACCGCGACGACCTCGGCGTCAGCGCGGCGGAGGTCAATTACGTCCGGCATCACCCGGTGGAAAGCGTTCTCTCGGAAATCCGCTTCCTGCTTTCGTCCTACACCGGGATAAAGATGTTCATCTTCGACGACGACCTGTTCACGCACGACAAGGAGTACGTGCTCGAGTTCTGCCGGCGCTACCCCGAGGTCTCGAAGGTGCCGCTGACCGTGAACGCGCACGTGAGGAGATTCGACGCGGAGATCGCCGCGGCGCTGAAGAAGGCGGGCTGCAGGCTGGTCAAGTTCGGCATAGAGAGCGGGAGCCCGAGAATCCGCAAGGAGGTCATGAACCGCCACATGACCAACGAGGACATCGTCGGGGCCCTGGAAACCGCCCGCAAGGCCGGGCTCGAGACCTCCGCGTTCGTCATGTTCGGCCTGCCCCGGGAGGGCCGGAAGGAAATCATGGAGACCGTGCGCCTCCTCGCCCTCGCCAGGCCCACGAGGTTCCGCTGGTCAATCTTCTACCCGTTCCCCGGCACCAGGGCGCACAAAATCGCCGACGAGGAGGGCTGCCTCGACCGCGGGAAGATGTGCTCGCTCACCAACTTCTTCGAGGAATCCGCCCTCGACTTCGGGCCGGAACACAACCTCTTCGTGAAGAAGCTCCGCAGGACCCTGCCATGGGAGGTGAACGCAGCCATGCCGGAAAGCTCGGACGTCTACGCGCCCCTGCTCCGCATGGCCTCGGCTCTGTCCGACGCCGAATGGGACAGATGGCAGGAGGGATTGCTCGACCTCGACTCGAGGCTCTCCGGCCTGCTCGCTTCGACCAGGACCCCGCACTACGCCATACGCTACAACGAGTTCATGGCCGTGATGGAGACCGGACCCGGCGGCGAGCAGCGAGAGGACGGGCCTTCCTAGCCGATGGTCACCTTCATGGGCTCCGGCTCTTCCAGCTTGAACGGTCCGGCGTCAATCTTCCCATGGACCACGCAAGTTCCCGTCCCGATTTTCCGAATCCCCATGCCGGTCCGCTCGACCATGTGCATACGAGAGAACAGGTCCGCGATGATTTCGTTCCTGCGGATGGCGGCACGGCCGAGGGTGATGCCGGCTTACTTGGCAAAGGCGCGGACCTTGGATTTGGAGACGTCGTCGAAGGAGAATCCCTTGACCGCCGCAGAGGTCGAGGCCAACACCCTCGAGAGCCAGGCCAGGGACATCCGCATCCAGGCCAAGGCCGCCTACGCCTTTGTGGGTTCTTCTGACCATTCCCGCCGGGCCTGAAGTTGCCTCCGGCGGGGCGACGCCCACCAGAAAGCATCAAGGGGCGCCCCCCCTTGCCGCTTCCTTCGCCGCGTCGCGTTTTCTTCGCAAAACCAGCGCGCCCTTGCCTGGCGTTCGGTTGCGATCTGAGAACGTCGGTCTTGAAGGGGGAAGAGAGGAACCTTTGGACGTTGGAACCGGGCACGCCGCTTTCGCATAGTTCTTTCGGCGACGCGGCTCCGGAACGCGGCGGGGGGCAGGACAGGGGAGTC
>JBFZBV010000183.1:0-2586 GCA_041308285.1 Planctomycetota bacterium
CCCCGGCGCGAAGTTCCCGTCGAAGTCCAGCATCTGCCGCTGGGCGAGCTCCGCGTGCGGGTGGCTCTCGAGGCCCGGATACATCACCTTGCTCACCGCGGGCTGCCTCTCGATGAAGCGCGCAATCTCCATGGCGGACTCCATCTCCCGCTGCATCCTGAGCGCGAGCGACGGAACCCCGTAGACGAGTATGGGCCACGCGTTCTTCGACGACAGCGGCGCGCCGAAGTCCTTCCTGAACATGAGCAGGACCCCCTCGAACTCGCGCCTCGTCACCACCGCCCCGCCCATGTCCGTGCCGAAGCCGCAGATTCCCTTCGTCAGGCTGTGCACCACGATATCGGCCCCGAACTCGAGCGGCCGCTGGCAGAAAGGCGTGGCGAACGTGTTGTCCATCACAACCTGTATGCGGTCCTCAACGGGCCTCTTCGCGTTGAGCACCCCCACCCGGCCGCAAACAGCCTCGATGTCGATTATCTCGTTCGTGGGGTTCACCGGCGTCTCGAAGAACACGGCCTTCGTCCTCTTCGTGACGGCCTTCTCCAGCGTGGACACGTCCGTGAGGTCGACGAACTTCGTGGCGACGTCGAACCTCTTGAACCAGTTCGTGAGGAGGCTGTAGGTGCATCCGTAGATCGTCTTGTGGCAGACAATCTCGTCGCCCGCCTTGACGAGAATCCCCAGCGAGGCCGTGATTGCGGCCATCCCGGAGGAGAAGCAGACGCCGATATCCCCCCCCTCGGCCTGTGCCAGCCTGTCCTCCAGCATGTTCCTGGTCGGCTCGTCGAGCCGCTCGTAGATGTAGATGGGCGGCTTCTGGAAGTCCATGCTGCCGGGCTGGGCGAACTCCAGGAATCCCTTCGCCCCCCTCTTGGCCGAATCGAGCCTGAACGTCGACGATGACGAGAGCGGAGGCACGACGTGGTGGTCGTAGTCCCACCTTTCGGTCTTGAACCTTCCGTGGACCAGGAAACTCTTGAGCGAGTAGATTCCGCTCTTCACCTTCCTGTACATGCTCATGGCGTCCTCCGACTGGGAAACGGTGATTCTCTCCACCGGCCGATGACGGGCTGCCCTTAACGTTGAATGTAGGACTATCCCGGGCGCCAGTCAATCCGGGACCTGCACGCCGGCCGG
This sequence comes from Planctomycetota bacterium, assembly GCA_041308285.1. Taxonomy (GTDB): domain Bacteria; phylum Planctomycetota; class JAKEIC01; order JAKEIC01; family DYIT01; genus PPR-0505. The sequence goes on from JBFZBV010000183.1 coordinate 1,138, forward strand.
CGCGGCGGCCCGCGGGGCCGAATCCGGGCCGGCTTCAGGGGCGGATTCTCCGCCACTCCTGGCTGCGGAGCCTCCGCCATCTCGCGGCGTATATCATCTCGAAAAGGCCGCAGCGGTCGGGCAGTTCGCGCGAGCAGAAGGCCCTGGCCGAGGAAATCTCCGCGTCGACCGCCTCGTCCGGCAGGTCCGAGAACAGGATGAGCGACGTGATCCTGTCCGCGACGGCCTTCAGGATTTCCGCCGGATGGTCCGGATCGCGAAAATCGTCCGGCTCCTCGTCGAACACCGCCTCACCCCTTCTGGATTTGCTTTATCTCGTACATGTTCCCGTCGCGGTCGGAGACGAAGCTGACGAAGGAATCGCCCCTCGGCGCGGACCTTACCTCGAGCCCCGCGGCCCTGCAGCGGTCCAGGAGGCCCGCCGCGTCGGGCACGGCGATGCACACGTGCGCGGGGGGCCGGGGCCGGGCGGGGGAGGGAATCGCGAAGACCTCAATCTGCGCGTCCCCGCAGGCGTAGGCGACGACGTCCGCGTCGGCGTCCAGGCCGAAGAGCCGCATCATGAGATCGCGCGGCGCGCCGTAGGTCCTCGCTACGGCGAGCCCCAGTATTCCTTCGAAGAACCACTCCGCGTTGCCTCGCGACGATACCGCGATTGCCGCATGCAGGAACTTCAAGCCGCCCGCCTCGAACCCGGTGGCGCCCGGCCGGGCGCCGGGTCATTTCCAGGGTTCTATAATCACCTTCATCGAGCCGCCGCCCACCGCGACCAGCCTGAACCCCTCGGCGGCGCCGTCCAGCCCGAACCTGTGCGTAATCATGCCCGCCACGCCGACGGCGCCGGCCCTGATGAGCTCCAGCGCGGCGACGTGGTCCGCGGGAGCGCCCGCGTAGGAAGTCGCGAGCGTGACCTCGGTGCGCCAGAACACGTCGTTCACGGAGAACGGGAACGTCGCGCCCTCGGCCGTCGGCGCGAAGAAGAGCACCGTCCCGCCCCGGTCCACGGACGCGAGCCCGGCCAGAATCGCGTCGACGGCCCCGGTGCATAGCACGACCAGCATCGCCTTGCGGCCGGAGTTCGCCGCGACGAGCCTCTTCTCGAGTCCCGGGCCCGACTCCACCGCCTCGTCCGCCCCGAATCGCCTGGCAGCCTCAATCCTGTACGGCGATATGTCGGCCGCGACGATTCTCCCGGCCCCGAGGCCCCGGGCCAGCGCGATGTGGAGCGCGCCGGATATGCCGCTCCCTATCACGAACACGCTCGATCCGGGCTCGAGACCCGCCTTGCGCTGCCCCCGCAGCACGCAAGCGAGGGGCTCTGCGAAGGTGCCCTCCTCGAACGACACGCCCTCGGGAATCCGGTACACCCCGCGGTCCGCGTTTATCGCGGGGACGCGCACGAACTGGGCGAACCCGCCCGGGTCGAAGCTCGTCTTCCTGAGAGTCTCG
>JBFZBV010000184.1:0-5141 GCA_041308285.1 Planctomycetota bacterium
CCTCGATTTCAAATGGGGGCTCCAGGATGCCGAAAGCCAGGATCCCATGCGGCACGTGTCGCAGATGGCAGCCCTGTTCGGCGCGCGGGGCGTTCCGGCAAGGGCGGAGGACTCGGGCCTGGCACTGTCGCCGAAATTCGTATCGCAAGCTAGGGATTGCATGCGCGGAATGACGGGGGCGAACCCGGAAATCGTCCGCGGAACCATGAAATATCTCATCGTTAGGCATCTCGATGGCGGCGATAAGAACAGCAGGGACAAATCGGCCGACTATTGGGCATCATGGCTTGCTAGACTGCACGAGGAAGACCGGGCAGGCGAAAATGAAGGAATGGGCGAAGCAGGCCGGGTTGTCGTATTCCTTTCCCTCTGTTCTTTCCTTGCCCGTGGAGGGGAAAGATGAAGGCTTACTGGATTGAACCCACTGACGTCCTGTTCTTCAGGGACGGCAAGCCGATGGGGTCCTCGGGCGCGTATTCCGAATCGGCTTCGTATCCGCCTCATCCGTCCGTGGTCTACGGTGCTCTGCGTTCAGCCCTTGCCGGCGCCCTCGGAGTAAAATGGGACGAGTTCAGGCGAAACATTATTCCGGATTCAATCAAGGACCTCATCGGCACGCCGTCCGGACCAGGGCGGTTCCGGATTGACGGTGTCCTGGCCGCGGAGGAGTCAGGCGGCAAGATTGAGCCTCTTTTCCCGGTTCCCACTGATATCGTGGCCGAGAAGGGCGGCAGCGGGCTGATTTTCCTGACGATCGCCGGGGGCGGTTTCATGACGGTCCATCCGGATCATGGGCTTGCCCTTCTTGTAGCGAGGACGTCTTCTCCGGTCGAAAAGGCGTCCGGTTTCCTGAAATCCGCGGATTTCGGCAGATACCTTTCCGGGGAGGTTCCCCCGGCCAAGGACGTCGTGAAGACTTCTTCTCTTTATGAAATGGAGCCCCGGCTGGGAATCGGCCTCGACCTCCAGAAGAGGACCTCGGCAAAAAACGCCCAAGGCAGGGGGATGCTGTACACTCTGAACTATATCAGGGCGAGAGCGCGGTTCTGCGAGAGCGGAGGGAGACCGCCGTCGAGAAGCGGTCTGATGGCTCTGCTCAATGCGGGGAGCGGCTCGGGCGCGCCGAAATCCGGCGTGCTGCGCCTGGGCGGGGAGTCCAGGACGGCGGCGTTCAGGGAGACTGATGCGAACATTCCGGCCCCGCCATCGGGTGCGGGGAGGAAGGCGAAAGTAGTGCTTGCCGGGCCTGCCCTTTTCGAAGGCGGATGGCACCCGAAAAGCGTGGCCCGGGAGGGATCCGGCTGGACGTGGAAAGGGCGGGGTTTCCGGGCGAAGCTCGTTGCCGCGGCGCTCGGCCGGTCCGTTCCGGTTGGCGGATTCGACCTGGCCGCGCAATGGCCGAAACCGATTCGGCCCGCCGCGGCTCCCGGGTCGGTTTATTTCCTGGAATTAGTCGAGGGTGGAATCGACAACGTCGTTTCAGAATTGCACGGAAGGACCATTTCCGACGCGGATCAGGATTGCGCCTCCGGGTTCGGACTGGCCTTCGTAGGAAGATGGGAATAGACAGGAGGTAACATGTACAAGCCGGGTGGGATTCTTTTCGCATACGCAGAGTCGCCTGTGCACATGGGCGCCGGCACGAGCCTGGGGGCCGTGGACCTGCCCATACAGAGGGAGCGGTTTACTGACTATCCCATGGGGCAGGCTTCGGGGCTCAAGGGATGCCTCAGGGAGCTGTTCGCGAAGACCGCGGGAAACGGGGATCCTGACGCCGCAGCTAAGGTGAAGCTGACCTTCGGGCCCGACCAGAAGGCGTCCGAGCATGCCGGGGCCCTGTCCGTCTCGGATTTGCGCCTGCTCGTGTTCCCGGTAAGGAGCCTGCTCGGCACGTTCGCCTTCTGCACCTCGAGATACGCGCTCGCAAGGTTCGCGAGGGACGTCGAATCCACGGGCGCGAAGCTGGACGTCGGCAAGCTTCCCCCGGAGCCCGGAGAGAACGAAGCTCTCTGCATCAAGGGCACGAAGCTCGCGAAGGACTCGGAGGCGGCACTCGAGGAGTTCGTCTTCAAGATGCGAGAAGACGCTGATCTAGGGAAGACCGCGGATGCCTTGTCGAAAGCCGTTTTCGGCAAGGAGGAAGGGTATTTCCCTGCGAAGCTCAGGAACGACCTGGTTCTCCTGAACGAGACGTCGTTCCGCGATTTCGTGAAGATGTCGACCATGGTCGAGGCGCACATAAAGATTGACGACGACACAGGCACGGTCAAGGGTGGTGCGCTATGGTATGCCGAGAATCTGCCGCCGGAATCGGTCATGTATTCGGCAGTCTTCGCTGCGGACCCGTTCGGCGAAAGGCGCAAGGGGTTCGAGACCAGCAAGGACGTTCTGGCGTTCATCAAAGGGACGGTCCACGGCATGCGGCTGCAAATCGGCGGGGACGAAACGGTCGGCCGGGGGCTGATGCGCCTCATGTTCTCGCCTGAGCCCGAAAAGTCTCAAGGAGGGACGAAATGAGCACGAGGACGACGGAGCAGAAAAGGGCGGAATACGCCTGGGCGCGCGTGGCCGAGGCCGAGGCGGCGCTGGACCAGAGGAAAAGGAAGATGTACGCAGGCAGGGCGAAATCGGCCCCGGTCATGGTCATGACGAACGGTCTGGGGCAGACGCTGGCTTTCATGCGGTCGAAGGGGGATCCCGACTGGAAGCTCCTTTGCACGCACATCGAGAAGTGGCTCTCGGAAACGGTGAAGGGCGTCGAAAAGACCGACGTGATTCAATCGCTCACGAAACTGGACTCGAGCAGGTATCGCGTGGCTTCGATGGAGGCCGTGGCGCTGCTCATGTGGATTAAGAGGCTCGCGGTCGGGAAGTTCGGCGAGCCGGAGGATCAGGAATGAACGGGCCGAAGAACAAGCCCGGCTCAGGCGGGGCGGGCGCGAAGGGCGGCGGAAACATCTGCCCGATACCAAGCGAAGCGGCGAAATTCTCGTCCGGAATCGACAAGTCGAAGGCGAATCCTGCGCTGTATTTCTCCAAGTATTTCGCGGGATGGCCCAATCCGATATCCGCGCCGAATCCGCAAGAAAAGGAGCAATTCCTGTCGTCGGTCAAGGAGGCGAAGGGATTTGCGGACGCCGGGGCGGTCAATGCGAGGCTCGACGCCGCCCTCGATGATGCTGAGGCGGCAGGGGACCGGGTCCTCAGAATCGATGCCGCGGCGTCATCGAGAATCGTCTCGAGGCTCGGCGAGCACCATCCACTTGAGACAGGTTTTTTCTTCCATCCGCTCTACGGAATCCCGTATCTGCCGGGAAGCGGCATCAAGGGGGCGGTGAGGGCAGCTCACGAGAAGGAATTCCCCTCGGAAAACGCTATGCGCGACGAGTTGTTCGGCCCTGAGTGCGGCGACGGGGAGAAGAAGGAAAGGGCGCGCGGGAGAGCTCGTTTCCTGGACGCTTTTCCCGCCCCGGGCTTTGAAATCGAAGCGGACATACTGAATCCGCACTATCCTGATTACTACAGAAAGGCGGTCGACGCTGCAGGCGACTGGGAGAGCCCGATTCCAGTGAAATTCCTGACCGTGGCGAAATCGAGGTGGGTATTCAGGGTTATCCTTTCGAAGGTGCGAAAGGATTCAAAATTCGATAGTTCCGCAGCCATGGAGTCGCTGGAAGCCGCCCTCAGGGCGGCTCTATCCGTCTGGGGGCTTGGCGCCAAGAAATCGGCGGGATACGGCTTATTCAAGTGGAACCAGGCAGCTCCGGCCGCGAATGCAAAACCGGCAGCCAAGGAACAGGATGGGATTATACTCTCGCCTGCCGCCGCGAAATTCAAGGGCAGGCTGGATTCCCTCAAGGCAAAATTCGACCATGGCTTGGCCAAGCAGCTGCTCGCCGAGGCGTTTAAGGCAGGGCCTGATGCCGGGAAGGAACTTGGGGACGAGCTTGAGAAGCTGTACGCGGCTCCTAATCTCAAGGACAGCCTCAAGGACTTCAGGAAGAAGAGAAAAGGCCTTGAGGAGCAGGTAAAATAAACCCACAACGCTGAATCTCCACAGCTGCGGTAGGGCACGCCTGTCCGGGCGGCTTCAACGCTGCGGCCTTAAATTAGCTGCCAACAAGACGTTGTGAAGCGAAGGCTGATTTCCATACAACTAATTGTGCTGTGGCAAAAAAACTTACTACCATTAGTTGGGGAGAGGTCCGCGGATTTTTAATTTAATGATGTACAAGGAGTTATGGAATTCCGTTACAAACAGGGGGGATACCCCCCCTCCCCCCTGAGGGTAGGTCCGCGGAAATCGGCCTTGACAGCCGCATTTTTCCTATGTTATACAGAGGTGAGTCCAAGGGCCTTCCCCGATGAAGAGGGGATTGAAACTCGGCCCCCCGAGCGATGCACGCCAGGCAACGAGCCTGGTCCAAGGGCCTTCCCCGATGAAGAGGGGATTGAAACTTCCCTGATGTCGGTGGGTCCTACCACCTCTATCATGTGTCCAAGGGCCTTCCCCGATGAAGAGGGGATTGAAACTTCGCCGGCTGGAACCCATCTAACCGTGTTGACTGCGTCCAAGGGCCTTCCCCGATGAAGAGGGGATTGAAACTTGTGCGCCAGTGTGTCCTGTGTGCTATCCATGTCCAAGGGCCTTCCCCGATGAAGAGGGGATTGAAACTAGCTCCCCCGAGAGGAGCTCTAATGCTCTCTCAGGGTCCAAGGGCCTTCCCCGATGAAGAGGGGATTGAAACGAGCTTCTGAGTCGCGCCCTTCGCGCCCAGCTTGTTGGTCCAAGGGCCTTCCCCGATGAAGAGGGGATTGAAACGTCTGCGAGAAGACGGACCAGAAGGTTACTGTCCCGTGTCCAAGGGCCTTCCCCGATGAAGAGGGGATTGAAACTCGCCAGCATGTCGGGCTTGCCCATAAATATCTGGGGGTCCAAGGGCCTTCCCCGATGAAGAGGGGATTGAAACAGGGCTTTCAGAACGGAAGCGTCGAACGACACCGGAGTCCAAGGGCCTTCCCCGATGAAGAGGGGATTGAAACAGGGCTTTCAGAACGGAAGCGTCGAACGACACCGGAGTCCAAGGGCCTTCCCCGATGAAGAGGGGATTGAAACCCTCAGATTGTCTTATTCCACGTCT
>JBFZBV010000185.1:0-4331 GCA_041308285.1 Planctomycetota bacterium
TCTTTTGGATTGCGCTCCAGAGTGGGAACAGCCTCAGGGGAATGAACCAGGATCTCCTCTTTCAAACCAGGAGCACCCCTCAAGACCAGAAGGAGAAGGGTCCCAATGACAGCTGACAGTATTGAAAGCAGGACGTCAGATCTATTTCGCATCGGTCTTCCAAACAGAATGGTGAGCGTTGGGAAGCCAGCAAATTTACTTGAAATGCTAGGAGGTTGGTATCACCGTTCCATCATGACATTGCCATGTTTCTGCAATGAATGCACTCCTGCTTTCTCGCTCCACCGCGGCTGGCCGAATCAGGCCGGGGCTCTTGCCGCTCTCGCTCGACAATGGGAGTGCGATGCAGGGTCAATAGTCAAGGTGTGACCCCCTTGGGGCATTGCGAGCAATCCCTCGCGGGAAATCATCGAACCGCACGACGATCCTTACGTTCATATCGGCGGAGTACCATTCCGATTCCGCGCAATGGAGGCTTCCGCCGATGCGCCGCACGTCCTGGTTCCTCAAGCACATCGCGGCTCCCGCAGCGCTGTGCGCCGCAGTGGTTATCTTCGTATCCCTCGTCTTCCAGCCCGCATACAAGAATCCGGATCAGGGCGCGACTTCCCCGCGCTCCAGGGATTTCGGCCCGGGCGTGGAACTCCGAGTCACCGAATCGCACGGAGCCGCCACGGCCTTGGACCGGAAATCCGGACGATTCGTTACGGTGGCGGAAGGGATGCTTGTCAGGGCGGTCGAACTCCGCACCGGCCCCGCAGGCCGCCTCTCCGCTGAGACGGACCGCATATCCATCTCGCTTTCCGAAAGCGCACAGGTCCGCGTCGCGCCTGCCGGAAAGGACATCAGCCTGCGCCTTCTCGCGGGCGAGATCGTCCTGAAAGCGGCCGGCGACGCCGAAGTCTCCGTGGTTTCCCCGCATGGAGAGACCCGCATCCGGGGGGGGGGAATGCGCGTCAAAGTCGACCGCTCAGGGACGGACGTCGAGACCCTGACCGGAGCTGCGGAAGTCAGGTCGGGCGGAAGGAGGGAGGACCTGGGCGAGAAATCCACGGCGCGGCTCGGCGGGCCCCCCACCGGCATGCCGCGTGCTCCGCTTCCTGCGGCGAACTACGCAGGGACCTGCGGCACGCTCAGCGTCCCTGACGACCACGGGGGATCCGCGTCCCTGCGCGTGGCCGACCTTTCCGTCCACGTCATCATCGACGGCCGGGTGGCGCTCACGCGCGTGGACCAGACCTTCGCGAACGACACTGATTCGCGCTGCGAAGGCAGCTACGCCTTCGTCCTTCCGCCCGGCGCGAGCCTTTCGCGCTACGCGATGTTCACATCCGACACCCGGCTCGTCGAAGGCGAACTCGTGGACCGCGAAAAAGCAAGGAGGGTGTACACGGGAATCGTCCGCCGCATGCAGGACCCCGCGCTGGTGGAGTGGAAACAGGGGAACCTGTTCACGGCGCGGATCTTCCCGATTGAGCCGAGGTCCCGAAAGCGGGTGCTCCTCTCCTATACCCAGGTCCTCCCGCGCAGGGCGGGATCGGCGCACTATGCATTCCCGCTGGTCTCGGGTCTCACAAGGGAGAATCCGGTCGAATCGCTGTCGCTCAAGGTGGAGTTCGAGGGACCCGGCAAGCCGGTCCGCGCAGAGGTCGCGCCCATCTCAGGCGTTTCGCAGGGCGGCGCAGTCAACGCCGCCGAGGGGACATGGAGCGTCTCTGCATTCAGAGCCCGCCCCGGGGACGACCTGCGCCTCTCGATGCTGTACGCCGTCGACGAAGCGCCCACACTTGCGGCGCACCGCCTGCCCTCCGACGACATGGGATTCGCGCTCCTGACCCTTCCGCCCGGCCCGGCCCGGACCCCCGAATCCGCCGGGCCTTGCGATGTGTCCCTCTACGTGGACACATCCCTCTCCCAGGCGGGTCTTGCACTGGCGCTCGAAATACGCGCAGCCGAGTACATCATCTCCCAGCTCCTGCCCGAGGACCGCATCCGGATTCTCGCCTTCGACTCGGCCGTGAGGCCGGTCGGGCCTGCCGGGTTACACGCGCCCGCCTCGCAGGCCGCCGGGGAAGCGCTTCTCGAACTCGCGCGCATGGCACCTCTGGGAGGTTCCGACTTCGCGGCTCTCGCAGACTCGCTCAAGGAAGCGCTCGAGTCTCGCAAGGGCGGAAGGCGGCGTGCCGCGGTCGTGCTCACGGACGGCATGATTTCCCTCGGCCCCAGATCCGTCGACGACGCACTCGCACCCCTCGGAGACCTCGAACCATCCTTCGGAAGGCCCGTCCACGTGCTCGCAGTGGGAAATCCCCTGAACAAGCCGCTTCTCCAGGCGCTCTCAAGACGTACAGGAGGGCTCCTTCTCGAGGCCACCCACCTGGACAGGTTCGACGAGAGCCTCCTCGACCTTGCTCTGGCCCTTCAGACCGGGGCCTGCGTCGGTCAGGCAGAGGAAGTCGGCGGGATTGCGATTGCCGGCGACCCATGGGCAGGGGACCTCCCGCAGGGCATGGAGCGGCTCGTTCTGGGCCGGTTCAAGCCGGGAAGCGTGGTCAACGTCAGGTGGAACGGGCGAGACCACTCTTTCAACTGCCCCGAAGAGGAAAGCAGCAACTCGTTCGTCCCGCGCCTCTGGGCTTCAACCCGGATGGAGGAACTGCTCGAAAAAAACCAGGACGACGCAATCCGGGACGAGGTCGCCGACCTTTCCCGCACCTACACCCTGATTTGTCCGTACACGAGCTTCCTGGTCCTCGAGACCGACGAGGAGTACTCGCGCTGGGACATCGACAGGAAGAAGCGGCGGCCTTGCTTGAAACCGTGGAACATCGTTCCCAGACCGCTTCAGGACGCTCCCGCAGACGTCAAGGCGGGCGAGAAAGACCAAATCCCCGGTTCGCCTGCCCCTGCGATCAAGCCCTGCCTCGGGGACCTGAAGTTCCTGGAACTCCTGCAATCCGTCGAAGGCTCCGACAGGCTATCCACCACTGCGCTGGCTACGCTGTGCCTCGAAGTCTATTACAGGTACGGCCGAATCCTGGTTTCCCGCGACGAAGAGGGCCATGGCCAGGGATTGGCGCCGACTGAGATCGGCGGAGACTGCCTCGTCCCGGAACCGGCCCCGGCGGCGAGCGGTCAGGATGCCGGCAATCCGCGGGATTGTATTGACGAGCGCGGCGCTTTCAGGAAGACATGGGATTCCCGGTTCGAGAGGCCTCCATCCGGAGACCCCCTGCCTGCAAACTCCGATTTCACTGAAAACGGCGGGAACGGCGACTGGGACAGGGTAGGCGGCGAACGGCCCATCCAGGGCGCTTATTGGAGTTCAGCGATAGGAATCGGCGGCGGCGCCGGAGGGACTTCCGGAGGCCGCTTCGGCGGCAGCAGGAACCTTAGAGCATACGGCGGAGGCAGGAAGACGGAGAGCGCGGTCATGTGCGGAATGAATCACATAAAGCAAGCGTTCGCATCCTCGGCGATGGTCGATCGGAACTCGCTCGAAATTTCGCTTACCCTGCTGTCCTACCTGGGGGCGGGGCATACGCATCAGGCTGGGAAGTTCAAGGAGTTGGTCAAGCTCCTGCTGAAGACGCTCATCGAGCGCCAGACGGCTACGGGCTCAATCTGCGGCGCCCCGCCGGGCATGGAGGAGGCGACGCAGGCCGTGGCCGCCATGGCGCTGTCCGAAGCTTACGGACTGTCAAGGAAGTCGGATTTGATTGGAATTCCGGCCCGGAAGGCTCTCGAGGCCCTTGCATCGACGCAGCGGGAGTCGGGCGGGTTCGGATCGAACGCATCCGCGCGTTCCGACGCTGTCGCCACGGCCCTTGCGGTTTTCGCCTTCTATTCCGCCCGGAGCAGCGGCATTGCGGCGCCCAAGGAGGTGCTCGATCGCGCCGAGAAATTCTTCCAATCCATCGAGGGGACGCCTCCGGGCAACGTGGGGCTTGACTGCAAGCCCGGCTCCGAAAGCGACCGCGACCTGACGTCGGTCGCGGCTGCGGCCTCGGCTCGCGTGATCATCCGCGGACGCCCGGCAAGGAACGATTCGTCCTTTCGCGGCGCGGCGGAGATTCTCCTCGCGAACGCTCCTACCGCCAATCCCGCTGACGAACGGGGGGACATGACATACCTCTTCTTCGGCACGCAGTTCATGTTCCAGATGGGCGGCAAGTACTGGGGAGATTGGAATCCCGATCTCAAGAACGCGCTCGTCCCGGCCCAGCTCTCCAGGGGGGAATTCAGGGGGACCTGGGATCCGCGTCCGTCCTATTTCACGCGCCGGAGACCGATGCCGAAGGAGGTCGACGAGGCGGCGCTCCGCAAGGCGC
>JBFZBV010000186.1:0-4104 GCA_041308285.1 Planctomycetota bacterium
CGGGCTGGCGAAGCACGCATGCAGCCTGATAATCTCGCTGAAGTCGGACCACCCGTGGGCGAAGAAGGTGATGGATAGGATTGACTCCATCCCGGACGAGAAGTTCGACATTGGGACGCAGTGAGATGCAGTGGACTTCCGACACCCGCGGTTTCTCCCATTCGCTGGACGACAACGGCACCGAGCTCGCCAGGATGCATCTGGCCGACAGGCCGGACCGCAAGAACCGCTTCAGGGTCAGGGTGCTGGTCTCGTTCCTGTATTTCGGCAAGCGGGCGCAGAAGCGGCTCGAGAGGTCCAGGAAGGAATGGAAGGCGACGACGAGGAAGTTCCCGACCGAGCCGGAGGCGCGGAAGTACATCGAGACGAAGAAGGCGGAGATAATGAGATTTGTAGTCCAGCGGGAGAATCATTGAATTTCCTTTAAATTCCGCCAACCCGGGAATCGCCCCGAAACCGGGCTCGGCCGGGCATGCGGCTGCAAAGCCTTATCCCACAGAGAGTTGAACCACGGCGCCGCTCCGCCCGCCGCTCTCCCGCGCATTGGCACGGGCGTTGCATAGACACAGGCATGGCTTCCGTTTCCTTTTTCCGGTGGCTGTGATGAAAATACATTGTCCGCTCTGCAGCAGCGTTTTCGACAGGGAGGTCGGATCAAGCGACGACCTCGTGAAATGCCCTTCCTGCGGCCGGGATTTCCGCCTCTCGAGCAAGGAGACCATCGTCGTCGATCAGCAGGCGCCGGCTTCGCCGCCCTTGCCGGGCCAGAGGCTGGGCGGCTACCTGATTAAGAGGGAAATCGGCCGCGGCGGCATGGGAATCGTCTACGAGGGCCTCCAGGAATCCCTCGGCCGCAGGGTCGCCGTGAAGACGATGTACAGCAAGCATTCCAGGGACCCGCAGTTCGTGGCAAGGTTCAACCGGGAGGCGAAATCGCTCGCCAACCTGAGCCATCCGAACATCGTCGGCATACTCGACAGGGGCGAAGAGAACGGCATCTACTACTTCGTGATGGAGTACGTCGACGGCGTGTCGCTGAGGGAGCTCATAACCCAGGGCAAGATTCCGTCCGCACAGGCGCTGTCCATCGTCCCCAAGATATGCGACGCCCTCGAATACGCGCATTCCCAGGGCGTGATTCACAGGGACATAAAGCCCGAGAACATACTCATCGACAAATTGGGCAACGTGAAGATTGCGGACTTCGGGCTCTCGCGCATAATCAGCGGCGAGAACGAGGACCCGCGCATCACGGGAAGCAACCTCGTCATGGGCACGGTCGACTACATGGCGCCCGAGCAGCGGCTGGCCTCCAAGTCCGTCGACCACCGCGCGGACATCTACTCCCTGGGCGTCGTGTTCTACGAGCTGCTCACCGGCGAGCTGCCCATAGGCCGGTTCGACCCGCCGAGCAAGAAGAACCTGGAAATCGACATCCGGATCGACGAGGTAGTGCTCAAGATTCTCGACAAGAACCCCGAAATGCGCTACCAGCGGGCGAGCGACGTCGGCAGCGACATAACGAGCATCACGCATGCCCGCGCCGCGGCGCCGCCGCCCCCGGTCGCGGCCCTTCCGCAGGACAAGCCCCTCATGGAGAAAATCGAGGACCGATGGGAGAGCTGGGTCCTCGCGGGCGTGGTCGTGCTCTTCTTCCTCCACCCCAGCACGAACTGGGTCCTGTTCGTCGCGTGGGGCATCCTCTACAAGAGCATCAAGGACAAGCGCCGCCTGGCGGCCGGTTCTCCGGGCCCTGCGGCCTTCCCCCGGCCCTCCCCGGCTCCGGCGCGCGCCCCGGCCGCCGTGAAATTCCATCCATCGGGCCCTGAGCAGACCTTCGCGCCCATTAATCCACCGCCGGCGCCCGCCGCGGCGCACCGGGCCTCGGAAGCCGCGGCCATGCCCGTCGACCGCTCGGTGAGCGTCCTGGCGGTCCTGGTCTTCGCCTACTCGCTGATAATCCTCCTCGCCTTCCCCATCGGGCTCCCCTTCAAGGACGAGCTCCTCTCGCAGTTCGTCTCGCTGCCGACGGAAGTCATGGCCGGGGTCCTCTCCGCGCTCGCCCTCGGGGTGATTCCGGGCTTCGCCGGGCTCATTCTCGCAATAATCGCGAGGGGCAGGATAACGCCGGCCTCGGCGCTCTCCGGCCGGTTCATGGCGACGCTAGCCGTGCTGGCGAACCTCGTGTTCATCGGCAACTTCGGCAGCCAGTGGTACGGCGCGTACAAGGAATACAGGACGTGGAAGTCGCTGGGCGAATCCGCGGCGAGGTCGGAGCCCGGCGCAATCGAGGAGCTCAGGCGGCTCGCGGCGGGCCACCGCGCGGAGAAGGCGATGCAGATTGTCTCCGGACTCGAGCCCGGGAAGGCGTTCGAGTTCTGCTCCTGGGCCCTGTCCGGGGAGGCGCCCGAGGCCGAGCGCGCGGCCGCGAGGACCATGGTCGATCTCGCGGGCAGGGGCTTGGCCGCCGAATCCGAGAAGGCGCTGGCCGCACTCGCGTCTGATCCCCGGCGCAGCGCGCGGCTCAGGGCGGAAATAGCGTCCGCGGCGAGCGCCCTGCCTCCGGCCTCCGCCGTCGCGGTGATCGGCGCCGCCTGCCAGGCCTCGGCCGAGCCGGACGTCAAGCGCTCCTGCGCGAAGGCCCTGGGCGCGGTCCGGGACGACAGGGCCGAGACGATGCTCGCCGCCCTGTCCGCGGACAAGGAAAGGGCCGTGGCCAGGGAGGCGGTCAGGGCGCTCAGGAACCGCCGTCCGCTCCCGGGCGGGGACAGGAGGGCGGAAATACTGGGGTCCATCCTCTCAGTTTCGCCCGACCGCGACATAAGGGAGGAGGCCCTGGACGGGATTGAAGAGGTGATCGAATCGACCGATCCCGTCCCGCGGCAACTCGTGGACCGCCTGCAGGAAGCCTCGCAATCGGATTCGGACGATGAAATCCGCAGGAAAGCCGGCAGGGCCCTGGAGAAGGCGGCGAGGAAGAACGGCAATGCCCGCACCGGCATGCAGAAGAGCGCTCTCAAGCAGGATTGATTCGGGCCGCCCTCCCGGCCCGCCGGCATGCCGGGGTAAAAAAAAGCCGCACCAGCCTTTTTTCGCTTGAATTCATCCCCCGTTTTTCCTTTATTTATCAGATGAACCAGGGCCGGCAGGATTCGACGCCACGGCTCTTCTGATGGAGGCTTCACTGTGGGGATTGAATACTTCTCGTTCGAGAAAGTCCTAAAAGAGCTTCAGATGGACGAGGACGAGCTCAAGCGCCTCGTGTCCGAGGGCCAAATCAGGGCCTTCAGGGACGAGGACAAGATGAAGTTCAGGAAGGACGACATCGACAACCTCAAGAAGGGCAGGCAGACGGAGCCCACCATAATCCTCCCTCCCGGCGGAGGCGAGGAGAAGACCGGCGACGATGTCATGCTGGTGGACGACGACACCGACGAGACCCTTCTCGACCTCGACGACCTGGGCGGAGGGGACCTCGGCGAGCCGGACGAGACGGCCATACCCTCCCTCGATACCGAGGAGGAGGAGGCCAGTTCGGACACGCTGACGGAGGAACTGGTCTTCGACGAGGCGGCGGACGGGACGGCCACCGACGAGGTTTCGACCCAGGAAACCCTCATCGACGAGGAAGACGAGGAAATCGGCATGACGACCGAGCCCCTCGACCTCGACGAGGAGGAGGAAGAGGAGGAGGCGAAGCCCAAGACCGTCATAGCCAGGAAGCCTTCGGCGACGGTCAGGGCCTCTGCGAGGGGTTCGGCCCGCGCCGCGTCGCGCCCCGTGGAGGTCGAGGACGTCACTCCGGCGATGCTGGTTCTCGTGCTCAGCGCGAGTCTCATCCTCTTCCTGGCAGGGCTCTTCTTCATCGACATCCTGCGGGTGGGGTTCAACCCCATTTCCGGGAAAATCGCCGCCATAGTCCAGGGGAGCTTCTCCGGCGACGGAGATGCCGTATGGTTCAAGGAACGCGAGAAGAAGATAGACGAGGAAGCCGAGGAAGAGGAGAAGGACACCGGCGGCGAGGACGATGGCGGGGCGAAACCCGAGGAGAAGAGCGGCGAGGGCGATTAACCGGACACGGGGGCGCGAGATGCCCGATTTTCG
>JBFZBV010000187.1:0-2963 GCA_041308285.1 Planctomycetota bacterium
CGTCTTGCCCGGTCCGCGTCCGTGCAAGCGAGCTTTCCCGTACGCGTCCCGTGCAATCCTCTCGGAATCGCCTGGGTTGGGTCTGGAGGGAGTAACCTCAGGCCTTCCGCTTCGCGCAAGCGCCACATAGAGGAGCCGCGGGCAGGCGAAGGCTTGCGACGGACGGGGAAACAGAGTTTAGCCATCGCCTGCGCGGGAAGCAGCCTCATGGCCGCGCCTCTGCGGTCTTTGCTGCCTGTAGCCTTCAGCCTTCAGTCTTCGGCCTTCGGCCTGTAGTCTGGAGCCTGAAGTCATATTTCAAAACCTGACCCCATCACCTCAAGATTCCCGGCACCGTGCCCTCCGCAAAACGTCCTTGCCCCGCGAACTCGCGCTTGAATCCGCAGGCGCAATTGGAGAGCATCTTGCAGTAAGGCCCGATCGGGCCGATCTCACGGAGGCATGATGCCGCAGGACCCGGAATCCATGCGGGAGGATTTGCTGCTCGGGCAGATCGCGCTCAAGCACGGCTTTGTCGCCAAGGACGACCTGGACAGGGCCCTGCTCGCGCAGAAGATGTTCGCGGCCCAGGGAACGCACAAGAGACTTGGCGAAATCCTGGTGAGCCACGGCAAGCTGAGCGCGATAAAGCACGCGGAGCTCCTCGACCTGCAGCAGAAGACGACCCTCAAATGCCCGGGATGCTCCATGCTCTTCAGCATCGAGGGCCTGGCGCCCGGGAGCCGCTTCATCTGCAGGAAGTGCAAGGAAGTCGTCACCGTGCCGCTCCCCGGGGAGGATGCGGTGAACACATTGTCAATGCACATCCCTGCAGGCGCAGCCAGGGCCGCCCCTGCGGAACCCGCCTCGCAGGAGAGGCCCGCGGCGCCGGCGCCCGAGCAGGGCGTGATGGAAGGCCGCACCATAGGCGGATGCAGGCTGGACGCCCTCCTGGGCCGGGGCGGCATGGGCGCGGTCTACTCGGCCCGGCAGCTGTCGCTCGAGCGGACCGTGGCGTTCAAGATACTTCCCGAGGCGGTGGCGCACGACGATCAGTACATCGCGCGGTTCGAGCGCGAGGCGAAGAGCGTCGCGAGCCTCAACCACCCCAACATCGTGCAGGTCTACGACATGGGCCGGGACCCGTCGGGGTGCTACTACATCGTCATGGAGTTCGTCGAGGGCAGGTCGCTCGGCCAGATGCTCAAATCCCAGGGGCCGATGCAGGAGAAGGAGGCGCTGGGGTACATCGCGGACGCGGCGGAAGGGCTTGCCGAGGCGCACCGGGCCGGCGTGGTGCACAGGGACATAAAGCCGGACAACATACTCGTGGACAAGCGCGGCCGGGGCAAGGTCGCGGACTTCGGCCTGGCCCGCGAAATGGACAAGAGCTTCGAAATCACCCGCGAGGGGTCGGCGCTCGGCACGCCCGCATACATGTCGCCGGAGCAGGGCATGGGCGAGAAGGTCGACCACCGATCCGACATCTATTCGCTCGGCGCCACGTTCTACTCTCTCCTGACCGGCGAGCACCCCTACACCGCCGATTCGCCCTTCAGCATGATCATGAAGCACGCGCAGGCCCCGGTGCCCAGGGTGCGGGAGAAGAACCCGGACGTTTCCAGGGAAACCGAGGCCCTGATCGCAAAGGCGATGTCGAAAAGGCCGGAGAAGCGTTTCGAGGACGCCGCGGCTTTCGCTGCGGAGGCGAGGGCGATTCTATCCGGCGGGGCGGATCAGAGCGGGGTCGTGGCGCAGATTGTGCTCGAGCCCCTTTCCGCCCGCGACCGCCGCGGGAGGCCCGCGCCGACGACGAGGAAGAAATCCGGGTCCCAGGCCGTCTGGATTTTCGCGTCCGCAGGGCTCGCGGTGCTGATACTCGCCGTCGTGCTGATAGCAGTCGCCTCGTCGCGCGGGAAGAAGGGCGGGTCGGATCCCGGCGGCGGCGCCAGGGACGCGGACCGCAAGCCCGCGCCCGCCGGCAGGGAGGAGCACAAGGCCTCGGCCGGGCCTGCGAAGCACCCGGGGAACCCCGCGGATCGCGAAAAGGCCGAGGCCGTCGAGAAGCTCGCGTCCGGCGTCATCGACGGGAAGGTCTCGGTCCCTGCGGGATCCTACGACGTGGCGAAGACGGTCGAGGTAACCGAGAACTCGGTGCTCACAATCGGGGAAGGGGCGGTTCTCAGGTTCGCAAAGCATGCCGGCCTGATCTGCAAGGGGATGCTGGTGGTCAAGGGGACCGAATCGCAGAAGGTGAGGTTCGAGGGCAAGGACGGATCGGCATGGCGCAACGTCTCGCTCGTGGGGCCGGGGTCGCGCGGGTCGTTCATCGAGCACCTCGAAATCTCCGGCGGAACCGGCACGGGCAGGAATCTCGAGCACCTCTCGCCGGCCGAAACGCTCGTCCCGGCGGAAGGAATCGATGAAAAGACTTACGGCGGGGCAATCGCGGTGATTTCCGGGTCCGAGCTGACGGTGCGCAACAGCAGGTTCCGGGACAACAAGTCCAGGTACTGGGGCGGGGCGGTGCTGTGCGAGAAGTCGAGCCTCATCGTCGACACGTGCGAGTTCACGGACAACCTGTCCGCCGCGGGCGGGGCCGTGCACGTGTTCAGCGGCAACGCCGCGATACGCAACTGCCGCTTTGCAGGGAACAAATCCACGAGCGTAGGCGGCGCGCTGTCGGTGATGGATGGGGATCTCACGCTCGAAAAATGCAGGATTCTGGGCAATTCCTCGGGAATCGAAGAAGGAGCCTTCGCGGCGATAAAATCAAGGGTTTCCGCGACGAGCTGCGACTTCATGGAGAACAAGGCGCCGAAGAAGATTGGCTGCCTGGCCCTGACGGCCTGCACCGGGGCGGAATTCAGCCTGTGCAATTTCGAGCGCAACGTCTGCTCCGGCGGGCCTGCCGGAGCCGTGACCCTCATTGTGTGCATAAACGTTAAAATCTCGGGGTGCGGATTCGTGGAGAACAAGGGGCA
>JBFZBV010000188.1:0-3816 GCA_041308285.1 Planctomycetota bacterium
AGCCGGGCTTTGAGACTGCGGCAGGGCCTCACAAGGAAGAACGGTCATTCCACCTTGTAAGTCATCCCCAAACTCCATGACCCCCGCTGCCGATGACCGCACCAACGATTCCGCGCACGACTCTTCACGGCTGGAGGAGACACTGAAATGGTTGCGGGATCCGCCCCCGGTTTAATAGAATAGTTTCATCAGGCGTGGAGCGCCGCACAACGCATTTTGGGGATTAGCCATGAGGAGCAGGAGCGCCTGGCCCGTCCTTTTCGCCGCTGCGTCCGCCGCGGCGTGCGCACTGTGGATTTCCGCGGGGCCTGTCTGCGGGGCGGAAACGGACGGCGTCGTGGTCAGGCTCGCGCCCCATGATCTGCAGCTCAAGTCGTTCAACAGCGTCTCGGCCGGGACCTACGTCCGGTCGGCGGCCCGGAGCCAGACGCCCGAAGGCTGGGACACCCTGTTCGTCGGCAAGCTGGGCGCCGTCCGCTCGGCCGACGGCCTCGAGGAAGGCGGGGTCGCCGTCCGCTTCCTCCACAAGGGATTCGACAGGAGCACGTTCAGCCTCTGGTGGTGGCCGATGGACGGCGAACCCATGGAGCTGCCGAGGCTCCCGGAGACGATCCACCAGGTCTACGTGGCTTTCGGCCCGCTCAAGATTGACGGCCGCCCGAAGATGACTGTCCACTTCCATTTCCCGCTCACCGGCGTGGAGCAGTGGAAGGCCAGGCCTGCCAGGCTGATTTACATCCTGCCCATGGAGTGCCTCGCGGGAGAGGCGCAGATGGACGGCCGGAAAATCATGGTGGGCCTGTACGACAGGGGGATGAACCTCTCGCACTGCGATTTCTGCACCACGCACGTGCACGAAGGCGACTGGCTCCTCGTGGACGGGAACGGCGACGGGCGGTTCGCCATGAGCTGCCCCGGCCCCGAAGTCCTCGGAATGACCAGGATTGTGAACGTCGGCGGGCGCTGGTGGAGGCCGTCGGTCTCCGGCACGGATCTCCTGCTCAGCCCCGCGTCCTTCGAAACCTTCCCGTTGCGGCTCGTAGGCCTCGACGGCCCCTGCAAGGTCACGGGCTGGTCCTACCTGACCGGCGCCTTCGCTGCGGATCTGGACGACGTCTCCTGCGTCGAAGTGCCCAAGGCCGACTTCAGGATTTACAGCTACGTCTGCGACAGGGACGGCTATAGGCTGATAGCGTCCGTGGGAGCCGTGGGGATGCGCAAGCCCCCGGATTCCGGCGTCGACGAGATGACGGTCGGCCCGGCGCTCAGGGGCGAGATTCTGCGCAAGTCAATCGGCGACCAGAAGGCATTCGCGTTCCGCTGCCTCGGCCGCGCCGGCGAGAACGTGACCGTCTTCAACGGGAAGGCGCGGATGGAGCCCGTCTTCGTCGTGACCGATTCGCAGGGCAAGGAGCTCTTCAGCAAGGCGGCTCCGTTCGGCTGAGGCGGAATCGCCACGTGCATTTGGAATGCGCGAAACGGTGATGCGGGCCCCTTCACGGTCAGGGTCGAACTGGGCACGGGTCCGTTCGAGTTCGTCTCGGACGCGCTCGCAATCGAGGAATGAGCAGCGGGGGACCGGCCGCGGGCCGAGGGATTGTCCGCGGGGATTCCGTCCCCGGCCGCGCGCGGAGCCCAATCCTGCTGCGCATGTTCCGCCCGGCGGAGCCTGCCGGGATTCCGCAATCGAGCCGCAGCGGGAGCATGCGCCGGTTCCGCGCCGGAACGCCCTTGCCGGGCGCCGGCATTTAAAACGCGACGCCCGCCTTCCGCGCTGAAAGGGGGCCAGATGGCTCGCGAACCGCTGGAGAACAGGTTCGGCCTCAAACGATTCATGTCCGAAGCCGGGGGGCTGCTGCAGGCAATCCGCGGGCTCGGCTCGGTCGAGGACGCCAGGGAGCGCCTTTTCATGCGCGTCTCCGGCAGCCAGTTCGAGAGCCTTCGCGACCGCGAGGCGGTCTCGGATTTCACGCTCACCGTGGTCCGCGACTGCGCGAGGGCCTTCAGGGGGATGCTGAACGCCCGGTCGGACGAGCGCGCGGGCTTCAGCCTCATCGGCGCCCTCTGGGACCTGGCCCGGGGCGCTCAGCGCCCGGACCTCGGGCCGGGCTTCTTCGCGGAGATGATTCACATCGCCGCCGGGCTCGAGGGCAGGGCCCGCCTTACGACCAGATACGACTTCCGCGCCGACTCGGCCCTCGAGGGCAGGCCGGCCGCGATACAGCGGTCGGAGGATCTCGACCGCCTCTGGGCCAGGGTCGAGGAGGTGATGAACCGCTACGAGGACGGCCTTTCGCGTCCCGCCGCGGACAGGAGGGCCGCGAGAAGGGCGCAGGTCATGTCCGCCCTGTCGGCGTCTGAGAGCGACTTCGACGACTGGGAATGGCAGGCCGCTCACATCGCCACGGACGAGGTCAGCCTCGGGAGGATGGTGCGCCTGAGCGGGGAGGAGGCCGCCGCGGTGCGCGCCGCCAGGCGGCACAATCTGCCCTTCGGCGTCACTCCGTACTACGCCGCCCTGATGGACGACGATTCCGGCACCGGCAGGGACAGGGCCCTGCGGGCGCAGGTGATTCCCACGATGGACTACGTGCTCAGCATGGCGGAATCCCGCGACGTGCGCACCTGCGCATTCGATTTCATGCTGGAGAGCGACACGTCCCCGACCGACCTCGTGACGAGGCGCTACCCCTCAGTGGCGATACTGAAGCCGATTAACACGTGCCCGCAAATCTGCGTGTATTGCCAGCGGAACTTCGAGATTGAGGATGCAATGGCGCCCGGCGCCGTGGCGGGCGAGGCCGATCTCGAGAGGGCCTTCGAGTTCATAACGCACAGGCCGGCCCTGCGCGAAATCCTCGTCACCGGAGGCGATCCACTGGCCCTGCCGGACGCGAAAATCCTGAAAATCCTCCGCCGGCTGGCCGACATCCCGCACGTCGACCTCATAAGGATAGGCACCAGGACTCCGGTCTCAATGCCCATGAGAATCACCGAGGGCTTCGCCGAGGCGCTGGGCGGGCTGCGCGAGCCGGGCAGGCGCGAAATCTGCGTGGTGACGCACGTCGAGCACCCCTACGAGGTGACGCGCGAGCTCGCCCAGGCGGTAGACCTGCTGAGGAGACGCGGAATCGGCGTGTACAACCAGATGGTCTACACGTTCTTCGTCTCGCGCAGGTTCGAGGCCGCCAGGCTCCGCATGCTGCTCCGGCGCGTCGGAATCGACCCTTACTACACTTTCATGCCCAAGGGGAAGGACGAGACGGGGTCCTTCAGGGTCCCGCTGGCCCGTCTCGCGCAGGAGCAGAAGGAGGAGGCCCGTCTTCTCTCGGGGCTCCAGCGCACGGACGAGGCTGTCTACAACGTGCCCGGGCTCGGCAAGAATTACCTGAGGGCGGTCCAGCACCGCGACCTGCTGACAATCCTGCCCGACGGCTCGAGGGTATACGACTTCCACCCGTGGGAGAAGGGCATATCGGAACGCGAGCCGTACGTGGGCAAAGACGTCCCCATCCTGTCGTACTTGTCGAGGCTCGAGGAGATAGGGGAGGATCCCGACGACTACTCGAGCATATGGTACTACTACTGATGGGAATCGCTGCATAATCCGGATGAGCCGGAACCGAAGAGGTCGAGCCACGGAATACGCGCTCCGGCGGAGCGGGGCGGTTGCGGTGGATTTACAGCACGGGGGCAGGGCGAGCCTCCCGGCACGATTGTTCCGGAACGTCTGGGAGGGCGAGCCTCCTGGCACGATTGTTCCGGAACGTCTGGGAGGGCGAGCCTCCTGGCACGATTGTTCCGGAACGTCTGGGA
>JBFZBV010000189.1:0-6578 GCA_041308285.1 Planctomycetota bacterium
GCTCCTTCTGGTCGGGTCCGAGCGTGACGGCCCCGAGCGCCTGGACGGACGCGAGCTTCACCCGCCACGAGGCGTCGGACAGGGCCGTCAGCAGCGCCTCGAGCCCGGCCGCCGCGCCGAGCGCACCAAGGGACTCCACCGCCGCAAGCCTTATCCTCTCGTCCTTCGACGAGCAGGCCTCCCTGAGCGCCTGGACCACCCTCGGATTCCAGGACGCCCTCAGGCCCTCGATGACGTGGAACCTGACGCGCCAGGCCTGCCTCTCGTCGAGCGCGAGCTTCGCGAGCCAGTCGGATGCGTCCTCGTCGCGAATCTTCCTGATTCCGGCCACCGCCGCCTCGACGACGCGGTAATGCACTTCCTCCTCGCGTTCCGACCCGCGGCGAATCTCTTCCGAAAGGATGGAAACCAGAATCTGCGCGGCCCTGAGGTGGACGCCGGGGCAGATGGCGTCGGAGACCGCCCGGGCCGCCCTTTCCCTTTCGTCCGGCTTCCTCGAGGCGCCCATCCGCGCGCATACGTCGAGCGCCGCACGCCACGCGGCCTTCTCCCTCGGGGAAGGCCCTTCGGACTCGGCGGCGGCCCTCGGGAGCTCGCAGACGGAAACGCACGCGGCGCAGACCCATGCGAAGAGCACAGTCCGGTATGGAATCATGCGTCTTCCTTGCATCGCATGCCCAAAGGGGAGGGTGTTCAAGCGATTATAGCAGTATCCCCGCCGGACGCCCGGGGAAAAACCGGACAGGATTCTCCCGCGCTTCCCGCCGGACCGGGCGCGGGACCCGCGGGATTGGCCGTCCGGACCGCCGCGGCGACCCCGGGCGGGGTCCGGCGTCGACGGTCCGCCCTACCTCATGGTGCCGAGGAACTCGGTCGTGAGCTGCCTGCTCCGGACTTCGGGGTTGCCGTAGTACGGCAGCAGCATGGGAGCGACGCGCCCCTGGCCCAGGCCGGACTTCTCGACCTCGAGGTTGTATTTCGCCACGTGCTCCAGGGTGGGCTTGCCCGGCTTGTGGCCGTGCTTCGCGAACGAGGCGGCTTCGCGGCCCGCAATCCTGCCGAACACGCACACGTCGAGCAGGGAGTTGCCCATGAGCCTGTTCTCGCCGTGCACGCCGCCCGATACCTCGCCCGCAGTGTAGAGCCCCGGCACGCACGTCTCGCACTTGTGGTTGTATTCCAGCCCGCCGTTCTGGTAGTGGAGCGTCGGGTAGATGAGCATCGGCTCCCTGGCGATGTCGATTCCGTACCTTTTGAACAGTATGTACTTGCCGGGGAATTCCTTGCGCACGAAGCCCTCGCCGGCGAGCGTCTCAATCATCGGAGAGTCGAGCCACACGCCGATCTTGCCGGTGGGAGTGGGCACGCCCTTGCCCACGGTGACGCACTCGCGGATGATTGCCGCCGCCTCGATGTCGCGCGGCTCGCGCTCGTACACGAACTGCTCCCCGTCTATGTTGACCACGTTGGCCCCCGCGCCCCTGAACTTCTCGGTTATCAGCAGGCCCTCGGCCTGCTCCGGGAAGACCACGCCCGTCGGGTGGTACTGGACGGTGTGCAGGAAGCACAGCTTGACCCCGGCGCGGTAGCCCAGCACGAGGCCGTCCCCGGTGGCGCCGTAGTGGTTGGTCGTCATGAAGTTCTGCATGTGGAGCCTGCCGGACCCGCCCGTCGCGATGACCACCGCGTTCGCCTTCGCGATGAGGTACTCCTCGGTCTCCATGTTGTAGAGCACCGCTCCGGCGGCCTGGCCGTGCTCGTTGAGTATGAGATCCACGGCGGACAGGAACTCGACCACCCTTATGTTGGGTCTGCTCCTCGACTCGTCGCGCAGTGTCCTCATGATTTCCGCGCCGGTTATGTCCGCCGCCATGTGCATGCGCTTGCGGCACGTGCCGCCGCCGTGCAGGGAGCGGAGCCTGCCGTCCGGATGCTTCGAGAACATGGCCCCCATCGTCTCGAGCCAGGCCATGACCACAGGGGCGTCCGTGACGAGCGTCCGGACCAGCGACGGGACGTTCTTGAAGTGCCCGCCCCCCATGACGTCCAGGTAGTGGTACCAAGGGGAATCCTTCTCCTTCGAGGCAGCCTGGATGCCGCCCTCCGCCATCATCGTGTTGGCGTCACCGTGCCTGAGCTTCGTCACTATGAGGACGTCCGCGCCCGCGTCCGAAGCCAGGATGGCCGCGGCCGTGCCCGCGCCGCCCCCGCCGATTATCAGCACGTCGGCCGAGAAGTCCGCTTTCGACAAGTCGATTTTCGCGGGGTCAATCCTGCTTTTCGCCTCCAGCAGGTCCACGATTTCCGGCGAAATCGAGTATCCCTTGCTCACGCCGATTCGGATTTCCCTCCTCGACTCCTTCTTGTAGTCGGGATGGTTCTCCAGCATCTTCTTCCTGCCGTCGAGGGACAGGGCCTGGAACTCCTTCCCGGCCTTCTTCGCGGCGATTCTCGCGGGCCTCGTGGCCTCGACCTTCTTTATGAGACTCCTGAATTCAGTGGGATACGGCATGTCAATCTCCAGATTGTTTCAAAGGTTGTTCCTGTTTTTCGGCATCCAGTCCTCGCCGGCCATCTCGGGCTCCTGCTCGAGGGCCGTGTAAAGCTTCTTGAGCTCGGCCTCGTCGGTCTTCACGAGATCATCAAGGCCCTTCTCGAACTTGCGGGACTCTATCTCCCTGACCCTCGCGGCGAGGTGCGCGGCGTGCGGGACGATTTTGGACGCGTAGAGCCGCCTCGCCAGGATTGCGATGTTGTACTGGCCGATTTCCGCCATGCAGCGGGACGCGCACAGGCCGCACATGACGCAGTCGAACGAAAGCTCCGCCGCCTTGGCTATGTCCCCCCTGATGGCCGCGCCGACGTAGTCCATGACCTGGATTTCCATCGGGCATGCCTTGGTGCATGCGCCGCAGGCCACGCACCTGTACAGCTCCGGGTAGATTCTGCCCAGGACGTCCGGGGTCGCCTGCTCCCTGGAGATGTCGTACTGCCGCCTGTGCGCAGGGAAGAACGGAAGCAGGGTGAGGTACATGTCGGGCTGCACGACGGTCTGGCAGGCGAGGCCCACCTCGATTTTGTGGCTCGCGGGGAACCTGTACACGGTGGCGCAGGCGCCGCAGATGCCGCCTCGGCAGCCGCAGCCCCTGATGAGCTGGTAGCCGGCGTATTCCATGGCCTTCTGGATTGTAAGGCTGTCCGGCACCATGTAGCGCTTGCCCATGATGAAGACGGGCACCAGTTTCACGGCCGGTAACTGCTTCTCCTTCTCCATTTCACTCTCCGTCACTCCCGGTCTTTCGGCCCGTCAGGCCGGCATCGCCTCGAACAGCGGGGCGGGGTCTATGACGTGCCTTTTGAACCAGGTCCTGTATTCGTCCATCCCGAGCGCAAAACCGATGAGTTCGGTGATGTACACGGGGACAATTTTCGGATCCGCCTTCTGCCTCATGTCGAGGTTCGCCTGGCACAGGGGGCAGGCGGTTGCCACGATACCGGCTCCGGACGCGCGCGCGAGCATTGCAATCCGGTCCACGAGCCTCTCCACCACGTCCACCCTGGAGAAGGACAGGCTCGCGCCGCAGCACTCGATTTTCCCCGGCCAGTCGGGGTGCTCCGCACCGGCCGCGTCGAGTGCGGCGTCGAGCCCCCCGGGGTTCTCCGGGCTCGATATGCCCATTATCGCCGGGGGCAGGGTCACGCAGCCGTAGTACGGAAGAATCCTCACTCCCCTGAACGGCCTCTTCGCGCCGGATCGAATCCTCGAAATCACATCCGCGTCCTCGAAGACCTCCACCAGGTGCATTATCCTGAGGTCCGCCGGAACCTTCCGGCCCACAATCTCCTCGACCCGCGCGAGCTTCGCCGGGTCGTTCCGCAGGATGTGCTGGGTCTTCTTGAGCACCTTGAAGCACCCGACGCACGGCACGAGCAGCGGCTTGCCCTTGCCTGCGGCGAGGGCCATTATTCTCGCAGGGAGGGACAGGCCGAGGAGCTCGTTCGTCGTGTGGCCCGACGAGGCGCCGCAGCAGTTCCAGTCCTCGATTTCCTCGATCTCCACGCCGATTCTCGGCAGGACCGCTGAAACCGATTCGCCGAACTCCCTTGCGGAGGCCTCCAGCGAGCATCCCGGATAGTAGGCTAGCTTCAAGTCCAGGCCTTTCCCTTCGAAAACCGGTCAAGGGCTGTCGATTGTCCTTCGGAAAATCTCCTTCACCTCGTCCCTGCCCTTTATCTTGTGCGGGAGGATGGAGAATTTCCCCTTGAGGAACATCCTGATCCCGACCCACACGTCCTGGAAGAGGTTGAGCGTGCGGAGCTTGAGCATCATTACGAAGCGCATTTCATGCAGCCTGCCGTAGTTCCGGAATCCGCCGAGGAAGGACCTGTGGAACTTCCTCACGGCCGGCTCGCGCGTGGGCAGGTCCCGCTCGAAAGCCCTGATTCTGAGCGCGTCCACGAGGTTCGCAATCTCAATCCCGTTCGGGCAGCGCGTCACGCAGGTCTCGCACGCCGAGCATATCTGGATGGACTTGGAGGACAGGACTTCATCGGCGAGCCCGAGCTGGACCAGCCTCACGATTTCGTTGGGCGGATGGTCCATGGCCCACGCCAGAGGGCAGCCGAGCGTGCAGGTCATGCACTGGAAGCACAGGCCGAAATCCGTGCCGGACGCGGCTCTCATTTCCGCCTTGAAATCCGGGTCCGCAGCGAGCCCGGCGCCTCCGACGCTGATTTTCCTGCAGGTCTGCAAGGCTGCTCCTATCCGAACGCCTCTAGCTCGTCCTCGCGGAACGTCTTGAATGGTATCTCGTGATCCAGGGAGACCCCCGGCTTGTATCCGAACACGGCCTGGACCTCGTCGCCGACCGCGGAGAACAGTGCGCCCACGTCGATTCCCGACGGGCATGCCTGCGAGCACATGCCGCAGTTCACGCACGAGGCGGCCATGTGGTTCATGCGGGTCAGGTGGAACAGCAGCGTGTCGCCCGGGAGCCTGATTGCGCCCCTGGCTTTCGCCCTTCCGAGGAACTTGTCAGCCTCGGTGTCGAACGTCGGCGAGTCGAAGAAGCACTCCCTGCAGTAGCAGACCGGGCAGACTCGCCTGCAGTTCTGGCACCTGACGCACTTTGCGAAGAAGTTCACCATCCCGGCGGGCCCCTTCGCGCCGGCGAGGAGCGACGCGAAGCGCTCCTTCCTGGCCGCTGTGCGGGCCGCTGCGGCCTTCGCCACGGCCTCCTCCCTGCCGGCCGGCTGGGCCGCCGCGGGAATCCCGAGCGCGTCCAGGAGCTTCGATCCCTTCTCCGTGCACGCCTCCACAGGGATGCCGGATCCGACGTCGGTCCCGAAGAGCCACAGCTTGAGATCCGCGAACTGCGGCGACGGCATGGCGCAGACCGCGCAGGCGGGCCTGAGATTCGCCGCGCCTCCGGCAAGTCTCTGCCTCAGGTCCTTCTCCGGATCTGCCGGCGGGCCCTTGTAATCCCCCAGGTCCTCGGTCCCCGGGCAGTCGAAGGACACGACCGTCAGGTTGTCCAGGGAAGCCTGCTTGAGCTTCACGAGCTCGACCAGCGCCCTGGATTCGCAGGGCCGCAGGAAGGCCACCACGCCCTCGGCGGGCGCCTTCACGCCCGTCATTTCCGCGATGATTCCGCCCGCGTTGGCCGGCATCACGGGGGCGAGCGGATCGGCGCCTGCGAGGCCTGCGACGCCGGCCACGGCCGCGTGAGGGACGTTCAGCCCGGACGCCGCGGCCCTCTGGATTATCACCGCCCCGGCGGCCTTCTTCTCCAGAACGGCGGCCGCGAAGGCTGAAATCGCCCCCCTAGCGCCGGCCTTGCCTGTTCCCAGCATCCCAAAGCGGGCCATCGATGACTCCTAAGCCAGAATGCCGCGCACCTGCGCCCGTCCGGGGTCAGGCTTCCCACTCCAATCCCAGCGGGGAGGGGCCCAACTCCTTCATCTTCTCGGTGATGTCCCTCGCGGTATCGGCGAATTTCCTCCCCTCGGACGCGCTAATCCACCGGAGCCAGACCCTTTCGTCCCCCAGCCCGAGGGTCTTCAGAACCGCGTCAAGAACCGCAATCCGCCGCCTGGCCTTGTAGTTCCCGCTCACGTAATGGCAGTCCCCCGGGTGGCAGCCGCCCACGAGGACGCCGTCGGCGCCGCGAAGAAGCGCGAGCAGTATGTAGAAGGGATCCACGGATCCGGAGCACATCGTCCTTATTGGGCGGATGTTCGGGGGATACTTCATGCGTGTGGTGCCTGCCAGGTCGGCCGCGGCGGCGGTGCACCAGTTGCACAGGAACCCGACGATTTTCGGTTCGAAGTCCTTCACCTTTCACCTTGCAAGCAAGCGAAACGAAACGTATTAGTGTATCGCCGCGTCCGCGACATGCAAGGGGGAAATCCGCATCCCGGCATCGGAATTCGCCTTGCCCGCCGCCTGGTTTCGATGCGCAGGGCCCGATTCGCCGCAAAGCGATGTTGCACAACATTTACACTGGCCTGTTCGTATTTGTCGTTGAAACGTGTCAGAATCCGTAGTAGAAATTAGGCTTTTCGGTCTCTTAAGGAAC
>JBFZBV010000190.1:0-6449 GCA_041308285.1 Planctomycetota bacterium
CAGGTCGGAGAACGCGGTCGATCCCGACGAAGAGGCCTGCTTCATGTAGTCTTCGATTACGACGCCGGTGATTTTAGGGCTCAGGTAGAAGCCCCCGGCCGCGACGTCCCTGATCGCCCTGGCAAGCTCCTCGAAGGCGCAGTCCTTGAGCAGGTAGCCCTTCGCGCCGGCCTTGAGCATGCCGGTGACGAAGCGCCTGTCCGAATGCATGGACAGCGCGATGACCCTGACGCCGGGGCAGTCCGCCGCAATCTGGGCCGTCGCCTCCATGCCGTTCAGCCCCGGCATGGACACGTCCATCACCATGACGTGCGGATTCAGCTCCTTGGCGAGCCGCAGCGCTTCCCTGCCGTCCGAGGCCTCGGCAATGACCTGCATGTCGGTCTCCTTGGCGAGGAGCGTCCTAAGGCCTTCCCTTATGATGCCATGATCGTCGGCAATCACTATCCTTACGGGCATCGGACCTCCATGCACATGCTCAGGGCAGGAGCATACATCAAAGGCGGCCAGGGCGCCAACTCCGGATTCCCTTCTCCCGATCCCGCCTAGCCGGTCAATGCCCGGGCGCGCGAACGGCCAGGAAAAAGTCCCGCCGGCCCGGCCGAATGGAACACCAGGCCCCTGAGGGCCCTCACAGGGGCGCATCCATGGTGATTCTGGTCCCCCGGCCGGGGCTGGACTCGATTCCCAGCGATCCTCCGATGCGGCCCAGGCGCTCGCGGATGCTGAACAGCCCCCAGTGGCCTCCGGAGCTCGATTCCCGCTCCGCCGCCGACGGGTCGAAACCCGCTCCGTCGTCCTCCACGGTCGTCACTATGCGTCCGTCCTTCCCTGCCGCGGCGATTGACACGCGCCGGGCTGAAGCGTGCTTGACCACGTTCCTGAGCGCCTCCCTCACGGACTGGAACAGGAGGACCTTCACGTCCATCGAAGGCTCGGGCCCGGCGCCGGACGTGTCGCACTCGACGCTCAAGCCGTTCTCCCGGCCGGTCTTCTCGCCGATCCATTCGAGGGCGGCCGCGTAACCGAGCTCGTAGAGCACCGGCGGGCTGAGCTCCGTGGTGAGCGACCTCGTCTGGGCTATGGCGCCCTCCAGCACCTCCATCGCGGACTGCATTTCATCGGACTGCCCCTCGGGCGAACTGCGGAGCATGCCCAGCTTGATTCTGAGCAGGGCCAGCTTCTGCCCGAGGTCGTCGTGGAGAACCGCGGCTATGTCGCGCCTCTCCCTCTCCCCGGCCAGGGTAATCTCCGAAGCCAGAGACCTCAGGTAGTCGCGCGAGACGGTGATTTTCTCGAGGTCCTCGGCCATCCTGTTGAAAGCCTGGGCGAGCCTCCCCAGCTCGTCTGCGGACCGGATTTCGATTCTGTGCCCGAGGTCGCCGGACCCCACGGCGCGCGACCCGGCCTCCAGGGCTTTCACGGACTTCACCAGCCCGCGCATCAGGGTGAAGGCGAAGAACGCGGCGAAGAGCGAAATCGCCGCCAGCGCCGCGACGCCCTGGACCATGCTGCGCACCATGAGCGTCCTGACTTCGCCGTGGCAGTCGTACACGTCCTTGCGGTACTCGTCGAAGGCCTTGGATATCTTCGGCAGGATGTACCCGTCGACGACGGGCGACACTCGGGAGTCGATTGCAGCCGCGGCGGTCCCGCGGTCGCCGGCGAGTGCCGACTCCACGGCGCGGGACATGCCGCCGAGCATTTCCCGGTACTTCTTCTCGACGTCCAGGGCGTTCTGCAGGTCCTTGGGCTCCCCTTCAGCCTTGGCCTGGGACTGGACGTAAATGGCCGATTTCCACTCCTCGAGGAACCTCGAGGCCTGGAAGCCCAGGCGGTCGAACTCGGTCCTGGACGAGGAGCGGGAAGAAGCGATTGCCCGGGCCTCCCTCGCCTGCCGGGCGATGCCGGAGCAGGACTGCTCGGCCGCGAGGAAATACGAAATCGAATCCCTGGCGAAGGAGAGGCGGTCCCGAGCCCTGGGCGGCATCCACGGGAAGGCGCCCAGACTCGTCTGGAGCAGGGCGTAGGCCTTCTCGACGCGGGTCTTCTCCGCCAGCATGGTCCTGGACGTCTCGCCCGCGAACTTCTCGATGGCGGCCGAGATTTCGCCGTCGGAGACCGCAGCAGCGGATCCTGCGGCCCCGCCCCTGATGCGCCCTGCCTCGAGCATGGCCGCGAGGGACGAGTACAGCCCCGCGACGTCCCCGGCCCCGCCGCCTGCGGGCGGGCTCTCGTCCCGGGCCGCCTTCCACGCCAGAAGGGCGGACTGGGCCGACGCGTGGTATCCTGAGGATTCGGACCCCGGCACCGCAGCGGCCAGCCTGTTCGTGAACAGGCGGAGCATCGCGAGGGCGTGGAGGGACCTGATTGCCCGGTCGGCCGAGTCGAGCGCCTCGAGGCTAGCGGCCGACCTGACCACGAAATAGGCCGACGCCGCGCCGAGGGGAGCGACCGTTATCAGCACGATTGCGGTCAGCTTGGATTTTATATTCATGTCAAAATCACCCGCGGTGATTTTGATTCACTTGTTCTCCCCGCTCCATTTCTTCCACTTCGCCGCGTCGTTGCCGAAATCCTGGCCGGTCAGCTTCTTCAGGGACTCGGCGGCGAAGAATCTCACGTCCGGGTCGTCGTGGGACAGGGCGCCTATCAGGGGGTCAACCGCTTTCCGGTCGCCTTGGGCGCCGAGCGCCTCGGCTGCGTTGGCGCACACGTACTTGTTCGTGTCGGAAAGGGCGGCGACGAGTGCGTTCACGGCCTTGGGGTCCTTGATTTTGCCCATGGCGAACGCGGCCGACGCCCTCACCCTGTCGTCCTTGTCCGCAATAGCGGCCAGGAGCGGCTCAAGCCTGTTCGGGTCCGCCGACTCGGCGAGCGCTTCGGCGGCGGAGGATTTCGCGAACGTGTCGCCGGACTTGAGCACACCCGCGAGCTCGTCGACTGACCTGGGCGCGCCGGCGGGCCGGCCTTTCGGAGCCGGGGCGGCCGGCGTCGCGGTTCCGGACTGGGCCGGGTCGGAGGTTTCCGAGGCCGGCTGGGCGGTCGGTTCGGCGGGCTTTCCTCCGCAGGAGGCGGCGAAGGCGCAGACCAGGGCGATTACGGCGGATTTCAGGTTCATAGGGGTTCTCCTTAGTCACTTAGCGAAAATACCCGTTTCAATGCGCGGGCCCGGGACTTGCCGCCGGCGTCCGCCTTGGACTAATAAACGATTTGTCGCCCATATTCAAGCCTGCGGCCCGGGAAGCGGGCTCCACCGGGCGTTCCCAGGATCGGAAAAAGGATTAGACGGAGACCGCCGCTTCGGTCCCGTAGGAGGGGACGACGACCTCGCAGCCCAGGCCGGCCCTCAGGAGACCGGCATAGGACGAGGCCGCCTCGGGTTCGCCGTGGGTCACGAATATCCGGAGGGGGCGCGTCTTGATTTTCGAAATCCACCCGTAGAGTTCGTCCCTGTCGGCGTGGCCGGAGAATCCCTGGATGCGGGAAACCGTGGCCTTGACGGGGTGGTCCCTCCCCAGAATCCTGACGTGCCTGGCTCCCTCGACAATCAGCCGTCCGAGGGTGCCGTTGGCCTGGAAGCCCGGGAACAGAATCATGGACTCGGAGCGGGAGATGTTGTGGACGAGGTGGTGCTTGATTCTGCCCCCGGTGCACATTCCGGACCCCGCGATAATCACGGCGGTGCCCTTGCGGTCGTTGAGCGCCTTGGACTGGTCCACGCTGGTGATCATCTCGAGGCCCTTGAACCTGAAGGGCGACTTGCCCCTCTCGACGAGGCCGGTCATCTCCTCGTCGTAGAGGTCGTAGTGCTTCATGAACACCTGCGTCACCCGCACGGCCATGGGGCTGTCGAGGCAGACTGCCGTGTTCGGGATGCGGCCGGCCATGACGAGGGAGTTGAAGTGGTAGAGGAGCTCGTGCGCGCGCTCGACCGCGAAGCTCGGGATGACGAGGTTCCCGCCGCCCTGGCGGACGAACTGGACGGCCTCGACGAGCTTCTCGGCCACGTCCCCGTCGTCCTTGTGGAGCCTGTCGCCGTAGGTCGACTCGGTCACCACCAAATCGGCCTGCTCGAACGGGGTAGGGTCCTTCAGGATGGGCCTGCCCGGCCTGCCGATGTCCCCGGAGAAGAGTATGGACTTGGAGGACGAAGGACCGGAGATTCGGAGCATGATCATGGCGGATCCGAGGATGTGGCCTGCGTCGTGGAAGGAGGCGGAGATTCCGCGGCCGAGGGCGACGTTCTCGCCGTACCGGACGGGGGAGAACAGCTTGCGGCACCTCTGGGCGTCCTCCTCGGTGTAGAGGGGCTTGGGCGGGAATCGGCCCTGCCTCCCCTCCTTGGCGTGGCGCTTGCGCTTCATTTCCGCGTCTTCCTCCTGCAGCCTGCCGGAGTCGAGGAGGACGATGTCCGCGATTTCGGCGGTCGCGGCCGTGCAGTGCACGGGCCCGGAGAAGCCGTCGGCGTGGAATCTGGGGAGGTAGCCGGAGTGGTCGATATGGGCGTGGGTGAGGAGGACCGCGTCCACGCTGGCGGGCGGCACCGGGAAGGGGTCCCAGTTCCGGGCCGTGAGCTCGCGTTCCTGGTACATGCCGCAGTCCACGAGAATCCTCCTGCCGTCCGCATCCAGCAGGTAGCGCGACCCGGTAACGTTCTGCGCGGCGCCGAGGAAGGTGATTTTCAGGTCCATATCAAGCGCTCCAAAGAAGGAAGTCTACGGGGTATTCTACCGGCCGGGGCGCTCAGATGCACGATGCAGTCCGGCTGCGGCGAGCCCGGGCGGGGAGCCGGGAGGCGCGCGGCGGAGCGCAGGCGTTCCGCCTCATTTCTCCTTGACCGTGTGCTTCTTGCAAACGGCGAGCTTCTGCTTCTCGACCGCGCCGGAGGGCCAGCGGATTTCGACCTCAGCGTCGCCCTTCGCGGTCTTGCCGAGTCCGAAGTGCAGAATCATGGAGTCCTGGCACGTGCTCCCGCGGCCGCAGACGACCTCGCGGACGAAGGACCTGCCGCCGCATCGCACCGTCACGAAGGCTCCGACGGCCGAGTTGTTCGAGCTGCGGCCGCCGTAGAGCTTGAGCTCGAGCCAGCCGTTCCTCTTGGGCAGGCCGTTCCTGAGCAGCCTGATTCCGTCGGGCGAGCAGAGGATGAGGTCGAGGTCGCCGTCCCTGTCGCAGTCGAACCACGCGTGGCCCCCGACGTTGAACGCGACGGTCCGGGTCTGCCAGGTGACGTCGGTGAATTTCCCGGTCCCGTCGTTCTCGTAAAGGAACGTCTGCGACACGTCCCCGCGGCCGCAGAGGAAAAGGTCCAGGTCCCCGTCGTTGTCGGCATCCGCGAGGGAGCAGTCCGAGTAGAGCTCCTGGAACCTGATTCCGGAGGTCCCGTAGCGGTCCTGGAACTTGAATCCCCCCTCCTTGCCGCCGTTGACCAGGAAGAGCGATAACCCGACGATGTCCATGTACTTGGGGCTGCACACGGCCGCGACGAAGGAGTCGAGGTCGCCGTCGCCGTCGACGTCGCCGAAGACCGGGGCGTGGGTGTGGCCGTGGAACGTCCTGCCCTGGTACTGTCTCGGCGTCCCCGCGACTCCGTGCAGGTCGGCGCAGTCCGCGAACGCGCCCTTGCCGTCGTTGACGAACAGGTAGTTCTTGTCCAGGCTGGAGTTGCTGTTCGCCGCGTACACGTCCGGGTCGCCGTCCTGGTCGAAATCGACCGCGGTGGCGCCGGCTCCTATCATCGGAGCCACGCCGCCCACTCCCGAGGAGGCCGACGCGTCGCTGAACTTCCCGTTCTTCTCGTTCAGGTACAGGGCCGGGGCGGCAGGCGTCAGGTCGTCCCCCTTGTCGGTCGCGCCCCTCTTCCCCATGGCCAGGAACAGGTCCAGGAGCCCGTCGCGGTTGAAGTCGGCCGCGGCCATGCCGTTCACGTGGTTGGGGCTCTCCGCGATGCCCTGGTCGGGCACCGCCTTGAAGGCCAGGGATCCGGTGTTCAGGAGCACCCTGGCGCCCTTGACGAGGAAGCTCAGGACGTCGGCGTTCCCGTCGTTGTCGAAGTCCGCGCAGAGGCCGGCGGTCGCCTCGGGCAGGCCTGCGGACGACGACACGTCCTTGAACTTGTCGTCCGATCCCAGGACGAGCACCCTGCACCCGTCGAGGAGGAGGTCATCCCTGCCGTCGTTGTCGAAATCGGCGATTGCAGCCTTCTCCGCCTTCTGGCCTGCGAGACCGGCCTTTTCCGTGAAATCGCCGAATTTCGCAATCGTGGACTGGGAAGCGGACTTGAGGAAGGGGTTCTTCTTCTCGTCGAGATTGCCGCTGGCGATGCATGCGAGGCCGAGCAGGTTGACGAATCGCTCGTGCTCCAGCTTCTGGACCTTGAGATCGGCCGGGTCCATCTTGGGGTCGGCCATGTACTCCTCGTGGATCTTCGAGTATTTGAGGGCGAG
>JBFZBV010000191.1:0-5274 GCA_041308285.1 Planctomycetota bacterium
CGAGGTAGCCCCGGTCAATCAGATCCAGCGGGTCGGCCGTCATGGCCGCAGGATCAGCGACAAGGCGGTACAGGTCGGCGA
Source organism: Planctomycetota bacterium (assembly GCA_041308285.1). GTDB lineage: Bacteria > Planctomycetota > JAKEIC01 > JAKEIC01 > DYIT01 > PPR-0505. The sequence continues at coordinate 82 of JBFZBV010000191.1, forward strand.
GGGCCAGCTTCATTGCCTCTATCTGCGCGTGTATGCAGTCGGCCGAATCAGGGTCCATGCCGGGCGCGGCCGTGCAGTCGAGAATCCCGAGCGCCTCGAGGGCCGCAATGCCCTGACCGTTCGGGGGGAGCTCCAGGACGTCGAAGCCCGCGAACCTGACGGACAGCGGCGCGGCTTCCTCCGTCCTGTGCGAGGCGAGGTCGGCCCCCGAAAGCGCCCCGCCCTGCCGTGCGGCCTGGCTGGCGATTCTCTCCGCAAGAGATCCCCTGTAGAGATCCTCGCCTCCGGTCTCGGCCAGAATCTCGAGGGTGCGGCCGAGATCAGGGATTGCGAACCTCTCCCCGGGCCGCGGCGCGCGGCCGAGCGGCATGAAAGCCTCCCTGAACTCGGGGTTCGCGCCGTGGGCCTTCGCGCCTGCCTCCCACTGCCGCGCTATCACGGGCGAGACGGCGAATCCTTCGCGCGCGTAGCGGATCGCACTCGCGAGCAGGCGATCAAACCCGAGCCTGCCGAACCTGGCGGACATTTCGGCCCATAGGGACACTGCTCCGGGCACGGTCACCGCATCCCACCCTCGGGCCGGCATCGTCTTATGCCCGGCGAACCGGCCTGCCGCGAGCGCAGCCGGAGACCGGCCGGAGCCGTTCAAGCCCGCGAAGCGCGATCCGTCCCAAATAACGGCGAACGCGTCCCCCCCGAGCCCGCAGCCCGTAGGCTCGACCACCGTCAGCACGGCCGCGGCCGCTACGGCCGCGTCCGCGGCGTTCCCGCCGTCGGCAAGCGCCGCCAGCCCGGCCTGCGCCGCCAGGGGCTGGGAAGTGGCCACCACTCCGGAGGCCAGCACCGGCATCCGCTTCGAATGGTACGGGAAGTCCCAGGCGATTGAGTCCAATGCGCTCATGTTTCCGGTTTTTTCTCAGCCCCGCCTCTTCGGCGGAAGCAGGGACCTGAGCAGGGCGAGGAGTTGCGCCTCTTCCGGATGCGGGTCGGAATAGAATGCCGTGTCCGGAGCTTTCAGCCGGCCGGCATAGAACGTGAAGTTCCCGATTTCCCGGGATTCGGAATGCAGCACCGCGTCCACCGTTTCCACGTCGCCCATCTTTATCATTTCCTCGCCTTTTTCCGGGAGACGGCCGAGCAGGGAAATGATTTCGTCCAGGGCTGCCCGGTCCGTCACTTCCCTTGCGGCCGCCGGCTTGCGGTCCGACATCTTCCGCCTGCGGGAGACGACGGCTTTGTCGCATCCGCCTATCCTGAAGGTCTCGAGATACATTGCCTCACCTCAAAGCCAGCCGCTCAGCGAATTTCCTGGCCTTCTCCGCGGTCGAAGGCCTGGGATTGTCCACGTGCTTCTTCACGAACTCAGCAATCGCCGCCTTGGCCCTTGCCCGGGAGTAGAGCGATTCGAGCGCGTCAATCGCCTGGCCCAGCGCCACGTTCCGGCACTCGCGGGTCGCGTAGCGCGCCGACTCCACGCCCATCACGGCCTTCACGATTCTCGCCGCCAGCCTGGGCTTGGCCAGGGCAATCTTGGCAGCGCCGCCGATTGCGTTCGCCGCGCTGACCAGGTCCGGGCCGGGGATGGGCTCGAGATACCTGCCCAGAATCCTCTCGATTTTGCCGGCCGAGTCGCACGCGGCGAGATTGCCGATGATGTGCATGGCCGTCCACCGCAGGATTTTGTTGGCGTGGTCCAGGAACGGGATGATCCCGTCTATTCGGGGATAGACCGCCTCGGGTTTCGTCAGGCTGAGGCACGTCAGGATCCTGCCGCACCCGAACTTCATGTCCGCCCTGTCGGAACCCATCCCCGCGACCAGCGCCTCGGCGAGCCCGGGATTCCGCGCAGCCCTTGCTGCGATCTGTTCGACCGTCGCCTTCTTGTTGCGAAGGTCCAGTATCATCTTCTCAACTGGCTTGACAGGCATGTTTCCTCACTCTCAGCATCGCCCGTTGAAGAGCGCGGCCCTCCGGATTGCCCATGGCCCCGATTGGAGGGCGAGGCTCCCGCCGAGCCACTCCTGGCGCGGCCCAATCCCAGCAACAAACGCATGGATGCATTTGAAAGAGTCATGGATTTCCAGTCTATTCAGTTCTCCCTAGCGCGGTCCTCCATCGGGCGGCTCGAGAACCGCCCCTGCTCCCCTTCTCCACTCGAATCCAAGGGTTTCCTGGCCCTGACGTGCAGGAAGTACGCGACGACCTGCGCGTCCTGCAGGCCGGGGCATGTCCGGACGCTCTCGTCCGTGGGGCGCGGTTCCGAGACCCTCTCGATGCGGAAACCGGTATCGACCAGCATGTTCAGCCACTGGCTCACGGTCCTCGTGAACCTAGGCGTCTTGAAAGGCTCGAGCCCCTTCCTTGCTTCGGGCGGCGCGGCGCCGAACAGCCATTCCATGACGCCGCCTTCGAGGTTCCTGAAGTAGTCTCCCACTTCGATTGCGTAGGTCAGCCCGTCTATGTCGCGCAGGTTCCTGCGGTGCGGGGTGTCGAAGCAGGGGTGCGTGATTGAGAACTGCAGGAACCCTCCCGGCTCGAGGACCCTGAACGCCTCCGCGAGCACGCGGCCGGTTTCCGGGATGTCCATGAAGCTCATGAACGCGGTCGCGAAGCCGAATGAGGCGTCCCGGAAGGGCAGGTCCACGGCGCTCGCGATCGTGTACCTTATTCCGAAAGGTTCGACCCGCTCGGTCCGTTCCGCGTGGACGATGAACTTCTCAGATATGTCCGATCCGACCACGGAAGCGCCGCGCTTGGCGAGCATCCGAGTGTTGTGCCCCTCTCCGCACCCGATGTCGATTCCGGCCAGGCCCGACACGTCCGGCAGCATCTCAAGGAAAGCGGGCGTGTTGAAACGGTCGCGGTAGACGTCGTAGCCTGCGCGGGAAAGCCGCGTCCATGCGTCCGCGTTGCCGTCCCAGTACTTCCCCACCTCGGCGTGGCTCATCGGCGACTCCGGCTTTTCCTGCCCGGCGCACCGCTCCGGGTTCCCGGCCGAGCACGCTTTTTTCACGAAGATGTCCATCGAGCCGGCCTTGACGAACCCGCACCCGGCATGGGCCTTGGGGCTGATTGGATACGCCCGCCCGGTGTCCGAGGTCATCCGGCAGATCTCCCTGTGCAGGCACCACTGTTCCAGACGCCCCATGAGTTCGCGCCCGTGCCCGAGCCTCCGGTATTCAGGGGCCACGTACCAGCCCTCGACGTGGCCGTACCGCGCGGACGGGCCCTGGCGAACCGCGCCTTCGATGAAACCCGCCTTGTCCGTGCCGACTTCGAGCATGAAGCACACCTCGTCCGGCGAAGAGAGGATTGCTTCAGCTTCTTCGAGCAGGACCTCCCGCCGCTCGGAGGGCCACAGGGCGATCCTCATGTCGACCCATGCGTCGAGATCCCCTCTGTCCGCTTGCCTCACGCCCATGCCCTGCACCCGACTCCCGGTCAGTCCCCGCTGCCCGTGGGGACGACACTGCTCTTCTCCACCATGATTACGGCGGTCCTCTCCGGAGCCCTGGTCCTGTGCATCACACCTCTCGGAACCATGTATCCCTGGTGAGGCCGGAGCTCCTCCGTGCGGCCCTCCGTGTCGACCATAAGCCTGCCCTCGAGGACGAGGAAGAACTCGTCCTCCTCGTCGTGCCTGTGCCAGTGGAATTCCCCGTGGAGAATCCCAAGGCGCACCACGCAGTCGTTGACCAGGCACAGCGACCTGTTCGTCCACCGGTCCGTGCACGACGCGGTCATTGCGGCGAGGTCAATCTTCTCCAGCGGCCCGTGCCGGACCTCGAGGTCGATTTTGTATCCCCTCTCGTCTTCCATTCGCGGCTCCGGAAAAAGCTTCGTCCTGCCGCGTCCGGGACCATGGCCGGTTCAGCAGCGGCGGACTGACGGTGTCAGGCTTTCCGCTTGGAGTTCCTCGCCCCGGTCTCGAGGCCGGTGAGCCAGTGCTCGGGCAGGATGTCGCGCAGGGCGACGTCCCGGTCCTGGCCCAGAATCACGCGGCAGTCGAGGTTCCTCGGATCGAGCTGAGCGATGGTCTCCCTGCACCTCCCGCACGGCGCCACGCAGAGCCTGTCGTCGTCGCGGACCGCTGCCACGTGGGTCACGTGGGTTTCCCTGTTCTTCAGCATTTCCGCGAGCGCCGCGACCTCCGCGCAGAACCCGAGCCCGCATCCGAGGTCCAGGCACACGCCGGTGTAGATTCTCCCCGACGCGGAACGTATCGCCGCGCCCACGGACCCCGCGCTGAAGTCCTTTCTCAGCGGGAATTCGCCTGTCACGGATCTCGCAAGCCCTATCAGTTCCGATTTGATGTCGTCCATGAGCTCTCCCGACTCGAGGCCGCCTGCGGCCGCACCCGCGTCCCGCCAGTAGGACCGGCCCGCCAGATCCAGAATATTCGTCCCGTCCCGGCCCTCAGTCAAGTCCCGTCCCGGCCCGCCGGCCGGTCCGGGGCCGGGCTTCCCGCCTGCAGGAGGCCGGCCGCTCAGGGCGGCGCTGCCTCAGAACTGAATCGGCATGGGCTCCGGGGGGGCGGCCCATCTCACAGCACGAATGACGCTATGCCGAAGAAAAGGAGGATCGTGCAGATGTCCGCGATGGCCAGCGTGACCGGCCCTGCCGCGACCTTGGGATCGAGCCTCAGCGCGTGCAGCCCTGCCGGCACGCTCAGCCCGAAGAGGCTGGCGGCGCCTATTGACAGGGCGATGCTCCCGGCAATCACCGCGGACGCGATTCCTTCCCCGCGCCAGACGAATACGAACAGCCCTACGACCGCTCCGCTCGCGGTTCCCAGCAGGAGCGCCGTTCCGACCTCGTGGACGAACGACCCGGCGTACCAGCGCAGCGTAGGCCTCGCGGATCGCAGGGCCTGAATCGTGACGGTCATCGACTGCATGCTGACGCTCTCGCCGAGCCCGAGGACGAGCGTCAGGAAGAACGCGAGGACCAGGCTCTTGGCGAGCGTCAGCTCGAAGATGCTCGCAAGCAGAGCGCAGATTATGCCGCTCGCGATGGTGGCGATGAGCCAGGGGAACCTGAACCTGAACGCGCGGAAGGGCGAAGCGTCGCGCACCTGGGAGACCCTGAAGCCGATTGACTCGAAGATCCCCTCCATCTGCTCGCGCTCGGCGATTTCGAACGCCTGGTCCGTGAACATCCCCACGTCGACCACACCGACGACCCTCCTCTTCC
>JBFZBV010000192.1:0-13909 GCA_041308285.1 Planctomycetota bacterium
CTCGGATGAGCGAGGGGAAGTGGAAGAGGAAGGGTAGGCGGGAAGAGCATGAGGGAGGGTACGGGGAAGTACGGTCACTCCATCTTGTAAGTCATCCACAAGGCCCCAAAACCCCTCTCCCGACGACCGCACGAACGATTCCGCGCACGACTCTTCATCGCTGCGCGCCGAAGATTGCCGTTGACAAATGCGCTTCCCCTTGATAGCATGTGGGTTTGCGGATTTCTTTCGGGTATTGGAGCTTAAGGCATGAAAACAAGCGATCTCATGAGGGCCGCGGAGATGGTCGGCGGCACTTTCAAGCTCACGGCGCTCCTCCAGAAGCGGGTCGTGGAGCTCATGAGGGGCGACCCGAAGCTCGTCGAAGGCAAATTCGACAACCTGATTGAAATCGCCCTCAAGGAAGTCCTGAATCAGAAAATCACGATAGTCCCGGACCTCAAGGATTGACCGTTCCGGACCGGGCAGGCCGGAATCCGGGTCGCACGACTGGTTCCCCCCGCGCTGCGGAAGACACGTCGCGGCTTTCCCGGGCATTGCGTGCATCGCTCGAGCGGTCCGGCTCCCGTCAGGACCGGATTCGCCGGATTACGGTGAGTGTAGCTCAATTGGTCAGAGCGCCAGACTGTGGATCTGGAGGTCGAGGGTTCGAGCCCCTTCACTCACCCCAGCAAGGCAAGCCGCACGAAAGAGTTAAAGCAGCAAGGTTTATTGCATTCGAAGCCTGCAACAGATTTGCGGCACTTTCTGACTCTGTGAAGACTGCGCTCAGGTCTTAGCCCTCGGAGACCTCCGAACCTGTCGGCCTCTCGCTTGCCGGCACTACAGAATCGACATCATTCCCAGGTTCGACTGTCTGGACCGCCGATGGTCCCGGCGCATTCGGAACGTCGGGTGCTGATTCAACTGCCGAGGACTCATTGGGAAGGAGGTGGCGGGGAAGGAACAGCCAGCCTGCAATCATCGTGGGGATTACAGCACTGGCTATGACGGTCGCCACCAGGAAAGAGTATTGCCCGCTTGTGATAATGCCGTGGCTCAGCCCGAAGAGGGCGGAGATGGTGCCGAACGTGAGTCCCGTGGACATCAGGAGGGTGTAGTACCAGCGCTCCTTTCTGTCGTCGCGGAACCTGCCGATGACGGGGTAGAGCCCGAGTACCTTCGACGCCACTTTGCCGCCGAGGAGGGCTAGGAAAACGAGCGGAGCGGTCGCCAGGGCGGGAAGGGACACCAGGGATCCCGCCCGGAGGAAGTAGAACGGCGTCAGGAAGCCGACCGTCAGGGTGCGCATGCGCCGGATCCAGTGGTGGTCGCGCGCTGCGTTCCCGGCGAGCATCATGCCGGCGATGTAGGCGGGGAGGACGGCTTCGCTGCCGGACCAGATGGCCAACGCGCCAAGCCCGCAGAGGACGAACAGCACCCATTTCGCACGAATCGCGGCGGTACGGTTGCCGTACAAAGACGTCAGGCGTGCCGTGAGGGCCGGGAGCAGGGCGAAGGCGATGACGCACGCACCTGCGAAGACGGCCGTTTTCCATCCGAAGGGAGCGAACAGGAATCCGAGAGCCAGGACGGTCCCCAGGTCGTTGACAAAACAGGCGCCGAGAACGCCCTTGCCGAAGCTCGTCTTGTTGAATCCCGTCTCCAGCATGACCGCGTAAACCACGGCCATCGAGGTCGTCGACAGTGCAATCCCCGCGAGCCAGGAGGCCGGGCCGGCCCATCCGAGAAGGAACCGGGCCAGAACCGTGCACCCCAGAAACGGCGCAAGGAAGCCGACCAAGCCCACGACGGTCACTTCCTTCCATTTGGCTTTCATGGAATCCGGGTCCAGTTCCGCCCCGGCGAGGAACGTGAGCAGGACCGCCCCGGTGGAGGCGAGGAACCGCAGCCAATCGCTGTCGGCCCCGGGGAGGCCGGTCCCCAGAAAGCGGAGCGCGATGCCTCCGGCGACCACTCCCACGCAGATCTCGACGAGGGCGGCCGAGAGACGAAGGCGGCTCGCGATCGCGGTGGAAAAGACCGCGAGTCCGAGCCAAAGGGCGGCGATGCGGAATGTGTCTTCCATTCAATTTCTGCAACGGTATTTTGACGAAGTGAAGGATGGAAGATTACTTATATTTGTTTAATGCGCCGGTATGAAGGACGTTCGATATCTCACGAATGTCCTTATTATTGAATAGTGTGACGTCTATTTGAAGTTCCTGTTCAGTTTGCCAAGCACCGTCTTTCATCTGCATTATCTTGATGGAAAGGGGGCCAGCTTTCTTGATTTGCATTCCACCAATTTGAACATTAAAACGTTGCCTCATCTCTGGGCCTGCCAGTTTCGTAGGGTCAGGCTTATAGTCTAGAAGAACTTCATCTTCAGGCCCAGTCATTAGGATTCGGAGTTGTATGGGTTCTCCTGGGCAGTCTCGCAACCAATGCATACCAATATAGATCAATGGGCAACGCTGCGGTAACGTATATGCTGCAAGGCCTTCGACCGCAGTGATGTAGCTTACAGAGTTTGATAGAGTATCATTGATAATCTTCTCGCAAGTAATTGCCCACATAAGCTTTGCCATTATTCGTCCTCCATCGTAATAACCTTATCGGTGGTGTTTGCCACGGGGGGTGGAAGTAGAGCGATCGGAACACTGACCATGCCAGGGGTTTCTTGAGGTCGATCAATCAATAGCGAAGCCGTTGTGGCTAGAACCCATGCATTAGCAAAGGTAAGAATGAGATCCGCCTTGGCAATAGCTGGTTGAAGCATTGCTTCAAGTTTCGCCGTACATTCCAATTGCCCTCGAACGTTTGATAAGTTCGAGACAATCAGATAGTTCAAAGACAATCCCTCCCGATTCGCTTCCGTTGCAAGCCAAGCATGAAGCGATTTCGGCAGACGCAATCGGAGCTGACCGCTAAAGGGATTGGCCAGTTTAGGTTCTGGGGTTGGCCAGCCCTCTTCTCTGTATACTTCAAGTGCAAGTGAGATAACCTTCTTCAGTTCTGCAACAGCTTTTTCTGGTGTCTTTCCTAAGGCCGACACGTCTCGAATTTCTGGAGAGGTCGCCACAAATCGTTTATCGCTCGCACTCCACATTACATTCATACTATAAGGGCGCATAACTCCTCCTATGCCGTGCCCAGTTCGTCTAGCGCATCTAAGAACTGCCTAACCTGATATCCTTTTGCTTTGCCCCTCTCATTTTGGAAGTTGAGAATACGCGTAAATCCTTTCCTTGTATAAATCTTATGACTACCCTTTCCTTTTCGTCTTTCAAATCCAAATGCTTCTGCGAGCCGACAAATTTCGTGGAATTTTATACCATCTGGATTTTGTTTTGCCTTCTTTAATAGCGATTCGATTGTCGGCATAAGCCCCTGTTTTCAGTATGGTACCAGATACGGTACCACATTTCAAAGCTTTTTCCCCCGCGCGGAGCGGCGATCCCGCGTCACGGGCTCGAATCCGGGGACTTCCACGGCGGACACGCGTCCGAACCAGTCGAGCAACGAGCGTTCGTGTTCAGGAGATTCTGCATGAGTAGAACCGGATTCATCGCTTTCCTGGCGATTATTGCAACCATCCCCGTGTTCTTCTCCGCGTCCGAGGCATTGGAAAGCGACGCGCTGAAGACCCCTGCCGGCGTGTTCGGCGTGAAGGTCTCCTTCGACTCGCAGGTGACGGATGCCGGCAGGACGATTACGGCGCACGTGGAGATAAAGAAGATATCCTTCAGCATGTGCTTCATTCCCCTCATCCCCGAGACGGTCTTCGAGAGCGGCGTGGTCACCATCGAGGTGTCTGACCAGGCCGAATCCGCGCGGCCAATCCCCTGCACTTCAGGGCCCCGCCGGAACCTGCCCGGGAATCCGGCTCAGGCGGATCCGGGCAATGCAGGCTTTGATCCCGCAATCTCCGAAGGCCTGCGCCCGATGAAAAGGCCTGCCGCGAGCATCGCGACGACGGCTCCGGCTGCCGAAAGCGACGCGACCGCCACTTCGCGGGTTTCCCACTGCCTCGCCGCGATGCCCGCGAACGCCCAGACAAGCACCAGCTGGAAGGCCGTGTCCCCCCTCGACAGGTTCATCGCACCTGCAATCGCCGCCGCCGCCGCAAGCATGACGTATGTCCACGTCTCCGGTGCAATCCCCCACCCGTCCCATTCCCAATGCGCCAGAAGCACGGTCACGTTGGCTATCGTCGCCACGGTAATCCATCCGAGATACACGCTGAACGGAGCGTTCACAATCCACTTCTCGACCCCCGCGACCCGGACGCGCCCGATGCCGAGGCGGAGATAGATGAAAATGAGGGACAGAAGCAGCACCGCCATTGCCGCGACGGTCAGCTCGAACATCTCGTGATGCCAGAACACGAGCCAGGCCGCGTTGGCCGCGCAGCTGATTGCGAAAAGGGGGCCGATGCGGGAAATCCGCGCACCCCCCGCCCGGCCGGGAATGAGCTGATATGCCGCGAAGGCCGCCACGCCGATATAAATCAGCCCCCATATCGAGAACACGTAGCCCGCAGGAACGAAGAAGACGTCGAACTTCGCCGACACCTCGCCCGTCGTCCGCCCGTTCATGGGCAGGGCGTTGGCGAGCCCGTTGACGGCAATCATTCCCGCGGCCGCGAACGCGTTGACGACTCCCCAGGTTCTTCGGTAGTTCATGCCTTCTCCCCGGCCTGTCCCCGCCTGCAGCGGACCGTCCTCAATCCCTGCCCTGCATGCATCCCAGGTCCGCGGTCTTGCCCTTCTCCACGGCCACCGGCTTGAGGTCCCTGACCACCTCCCACCAGCATCCCCATATGAGCCGGGCCTGATAGGTCCCCGGCGGCAGCTTGTCGAACCTCACCCGGCCCGAAGGTTCGGGCCTAATCAGAGCCCTGACTCCGTCGCGCCACAGGAAAACCCCGTACAGCCGCAGGAATCCCTCGCCCTGCTTCGCCTGGATGCGGCCGTCCACGCACCCGCACTCCCCGGCGTCGAAATCCAGAACGACCTTCCGCACGCCGCCGGCCTCCACCTGGACGCCCTCGTTCACAATCCACAGCCGCGCCCTCTTGAAGCCAATCTCCTTGGCCGCCACGTATCTCCCCGGCTGGAGATCCTGCTCGGGCCCGGACCACATGATTTCGCTCTCCTCGAACGGGCATTCGGGAGGATAGACCGACGATTTCCACGAGGCCGGCCAGAACACGTTGCCGTTCACCGCCGGCTCGTCGAATCCGCCTTCCTCCTCCGGTTCCGAGTCGAGGTTGGATTCGATTGTCACCTTGCCGAAAGACCTGAAATCCAGATCCGCCGTCTTCTTCTCGCCCTCGGCAAGCGCGACGTATTTCCTCGACGCGCAGTGCATCCCGATTTGGTCCTCTCCCCCGCCGGCGAACTCCAGGCGCACGTTGAAGACCCCGGGAGGGAGATCGGCGATTCTGTATTCTCCGTCCTTCCCGACCTTCGACTGGAAACGCATTTCCGACGATCCGGACCAGCCCCAGAAGGAGGCGGTCACAGCGACCTCCCCGCTGATGCCGGCCTCCGGCAAGAATACCCTGCCGGAAATCTCTGCCCCGCGGCGGAGGCGCAGCTCGGCCGCTTCGGGCTGCGAACCCATCCGAATCCAGGCGATTTCCGAAGGCGCGTATCCCGGCATCACGGCGCATATGCGCGCCACGCCTCCTGCAATCTCGTCCCCCTCGATTGCCGCCTGGCCGTTCTCGCCCGCTTCGCCCAGATAATAGAATTCGCAGCAGTCGTCCATGAAAACCACCCTGCAGCCCGCCGCCGGCTTGCCGTCCGGGTAGGACACCTGCACCCGGGTCTTGAGTTTCGCGGCGGGCGCCTCCACCGGCGGTTCCTGGTCGAGCTTGACCACCACCATCTTCGATTCCCCGCCGAGCGCGACCTTGACCGTTTCCTTCGCCTCGTCATCGGAGACTACGTCGTATTCCCCCCCGGGAATCCCCTCGAGCCTGAACGTGCCGTCCGCGGACGACTCGCCCCTGAGCTTGCGGTAAACCGCCTTCCAGTCCTCGTCTCCGATGTCTTCCGGGTCGCCTGTGCCGGTCTTGAGGAGGGCGTACACGCTGTGGCCCCCGGCCGGGCTCCCGTCCGAGTAGACCAGCTTCCCGGCAATCGCAGCGCCCAGCACCGGCCAAATCGACAGCTCCTCTCCGGACTTGAGGGAGTTCTCGGCCTCGTCGACGGCATCGACTGCAAGGGCGATTTTCACGGCCGAGGGCATGTACGGCCCCGTCTCGGACAGCGAGAGGACGTAGTGGTCCGGTATTAGCGACGGAAAAACGAACCTTCCGTCCGCCCCGGAATTCGTCTTGAGGGTCGAGCTCATTCCGGTGCCCTTCTCCTTCCTCGCGAGCGACACGACGATTTTCCCGGCGGTCTCCGGGGGCACGCCTCCGATCCTGCCCCTTAGAGAGGCGCCTCCCGCCCTCAGCGCGACCTCGAACTCGTAGGTGCGCTTCCCTTCGTAGACGATGTCCTCCTGTGCGTGGGGAAGATATCCCGGCAGCTCGAGCAGGACCGTGTATTCGCCCGGGCCCAGGATTCTGACCGACACGCGGCCATCCGCGTCGTATTCCAGGGGTCCGCTCCCCCACGTCGTCCCTCCCGCAATCCGGTAGAACCCCTCCGTATTCCTGACCGGCTGCCCTCCGGCGTTCTTCAGCGTGAACAGGACGAGGCACGGCCCTTCCCATTTCCCCGCCTCCTCGAGGACCGCGTCGCCGGCGTCGGTTTTCTCTCCGGCGACGAGCTTGAACGGCCCCGCGCAGGCCATGAGCACCCTGTCGTCCGTCAACGCCAGCGCGACCAGGTACATCCCGCCGGATTTGAAGCCCTTGATTGAGAACCTGCCGTTCTGATCCGTCTTCGCCTGCCTCTCGGTGTAGCCTGCCCTGATGTAGTGCATCCATGGCGCAGGTTTGCCGTCCTCGAGCCATACGGAGCACCCTTCGACGGGCTTGCCGTCCTGGTCCACGATCCTGCCGCCGATTTCGGGCTCCTTCAGCATCCTGAATTCCGCATCCGGGTTCCTTCCCTTCTCCAGGGTCAGGCTGGTTTCCCCGGGCGCGACGATGATGTCCCCGGAGGGGACGGGCTCCAGCACGACGTTCATCCCTGCGGACAGGCCTTCGCAAAGGAACACGCCCGGGCTGCCCGGAACGGCGGTGAACGGCAGGTTGCAGGTCTGGCCGCTCCTGTCCGCCAGCATGCCCATGTATTCGATTCGTCCGCCGAAAGGGCTCCCGTCCTGATTTACGAACCGGACCGAGACAGAAGCCGGGCCGGTCCGGGAAAGGCGCAGGACCACGGACTCGGGCGGATGCTCGGGATCGAACACGGTCTCGAACGCCTTTTCGCACACGTAACCCGGAGACCAGGCGTTCAGGGCGACCTTCGTTCCCTGCGCGATGGCGGGGAACTTGAACCGTCCGTTCAGCCCGCTCCAGGCGATGAACCCGACGCCGTAGTGCGGCAACGCGCCGGGGAGCGCAATCTTGGAAGTCACAGCCGCGCCGGCAATCGGCTTGCCGTCGTCGGCTTCCACGGTTCCCGAGATGCCCTTTGCTTCGAGCTCTATCCGGATTTCCTTCTCTCCGCCGGACGCGCACCACGCCGCGCATTCCCACTCCGCCTGGTCGCAGAGCCCTGAAAAAGCGTTGTAGCCGGGCGTGACCCTGGCAATCGCGAACGAGGCTCCCGGCTCGGCAGAGCCTTCGGATTCGACTTCAGGCAGCGGAAACACCTCCGTCTCCGGCCACTGGACATGCCTGACGGAAGCCTTGACCGATTTGACTTCGGCAGGGGCGCCTCCGCGGAGGAACAAGAGCCGTACTTTGCAGGTCCCGGGCAGGTCCACGTCCATTTTCGCGGTCTGGCCGGGCTTGATTTCCAGCCTGACCGGGCGCGAGACTGACAGCTCCTGCGGGACGAAGCAGGCCGTGAAATCGCCGGAAGGCATCGACTCGAACGCGAAACGGCCGCCCTTGACCGCGGTCCTCAAGTCCTCGAACGGCTTCCCTAGGCGGCCAGGGTCGACGGACGCAATCCGGAGCAGCATCTGGACGTCCGGGGCGGGATCGCCCTCCACTGTCAGCATGCCCTCGAGGCGGCCCGGAGCCCCCCTCTCGACCGGCTTTGCCGGCGTGTCCCCGGGACGGTCCGAAGGTTGCCCGGGCTTGCTTACAGGTGCGGGACCTGGGACCGGTGCAATCTGCTCGTCCGCCTCCCGAGTCGCTACGAGGACTCCTGCAACCACCCCTGCGGCAATCAGGACGCCGACGGATACCAGCAGGACTTTCTTTCGCATAACGAGAACCTCGAAAACAAACCCTTTGCAATGATTACTTAATTATTCACATGCAAGGGACTCTTGCAACCAACCTCCCGCCGGTTCGACTGTTAATATATATGTCGGAAATAGATCCGGATGCCGGCATGAAACGCGAAGCCTTCGTCGTGACTCTGGCACTGGCCGGGCTCGGCCTGGCCGTGCTGCTTTTCGTGCGCAATCGAGGCGACGAAACCGGAATCGCCGCCCCTGAAACCGGTCAAGCCCTTCCTGCGCGGGACCGGGAGGGCGATTCGCCGCCTCCTGCGGGAGGCGGATTCGGCGCATCGGACAATCGTGCGAGCCTGCCGGGCCCGTCCGAATCCGTCAGCCAGGGCGGCACCGGCGTGCAGACGGGCGCCGTCGAAGTGCTCGTCGAAGAGGAACTCGCGAAGGCGTCCGTTTTCATCACGGAAGCGAGGGAAAAACAGATCGGATACAACCCCGACCGCCTGAGCCCGGAAAACAGGGAAAAGCTGAGAACGTTCCTGCAGTCCTCCTTCGGCCCCGCGTGGCTCGAGAGAATCAAGAAGACGGTGCTCGATGATCCCGGATCCGAGGAATCCGATTTCGCGATGTACGCGCTCGCGCTGCTTGAAGAGAAGTCGGCGGAGCAGATGGTGCTGGAACTGCTTAGGAGGGAAATTGAGCTCCGGCCGGCCTCCGCGTACTGCCTTCGAATGACCGGCGGCAAGGAGTCGGCGCTGTGGGCGGAATCCGAACTGGCGTCCAGGCCGGCCCCGCCGCCGAATCGCGAGAAGAAATTGCTTCTCGGCCTGCTCCGGATGGACCTCGGGACATGGTCCGCATTCCATTTCGAAGCGCTGCGCACGGCGGGCCGGGAGAGCAGGAGAGTGGAATGCCTGTTGTATATGCGCCTGGGGGCCTCGGACGAGGCGATTGAAAACGTCGTGGAGTGGCTGAAACTCGAGGATTCCTTCCACGTGCGCGAAGCGTGCGTGAGCATGCTGCATTTCTCGCGGATGAAGGGCGGCCGCGAGACGGACCTTCTCGCGCGCTTCCTGCTCTCCGACCCCTCGGAGAACGTGCGCGCCAAAGCCGCGCAATCGCTCGCTTCCAAGGCGGTGAAAATCGTCAGCATGACCGGCGGGCATTCGAGCGGGATGCTGAGGCACAGGGCGGGCCAGAAGCCTCCGAAATACATCTCCATGGAGTACCAGGGCCGCATGTCCGATTTCGCGGAATACATGGGAGCCCCGGAACCGTATCCCGTGGCGAGCCGCTTCTTCGACGCGGTCGACGCACTGGAGCGCGCGGTCATGCAGGATCCTTCGCCCATGGTCAGGCTCGCCGCCCTCGAATCCGTGAAACACATCATGGGCAGCATGAAACTCATCGCGTGGAACGAGGAAGGAGAGACGGTCGAGGACATGGACGGGGCGGTCGAGCCGCCGCACACCCCCGAGCTCTACGAGAAATGCATGATCCGAATCAGGAGCCTCCTCATGAAGGCTTCGACGGACAAGGACGAGGAAGTGAGGGAGAAGGCGGCGAAACTCCTGAAGAAGTGATTCGAAGTCCCCCGGGCTCCCGGGTTCGCGGGAATCCCCGCGTCACGGCTCCTTTCCGGATTTCCTCTCCGCTCCGAGCGCCTTCTCCATGAAGTACTGCCTGAAGACCTGACCCCTGTATTTCCTGTCGCGCTCGTCCGCCACTTCGAACCCCATCTTCTCGAAGAAAGGCCTCGCCGTGACGCTCACGTCGGCGAACAGGGACCGCATTCCATGCCCGGCCGCCTCATGTTCGATGCGCCTCATGAGCGCGGATCCTACCCCCATTCTCAGCTTTTCGTGGTGCACGTAGAAGCAGTCCACGTGGCCGCTGACGTCGAACTCGGCGAACCCGGCCACAGCCCCACTAATCTCCGCCACGAAGACCGAGTATTTCGCGAACCTCCGCCTCCAGTACGAGACCGGCTCCACCTTAGGGGCCCAGGCCTCGATTTGCTTCGGATCGTAGTCGTGCGCATTGATCTTCCTGACCGTGTTGAAGTACAGGAACGATATCTCCTGGATGTCGCGCTCCCTCAATTCGCGCACGATTACCGCATGAGGGCCGTTTTCACGCTCGCTCATCATGGTTCTATCACCGTCCTCACGCCGGGCCCGAAACGCTCCAGTTCGTCCAGGACCCGGTTGACCGCCCTTGCGTCGAGGGGAATCCTGCGCGTAACGACCTCGCTCAGATTGAGCCTGCCAGTCCGGGCCATTTCGAGCAGCGGCGGCAGTTCCGACAGCAGATGGTCGTTGGATCCGATTATTTCCGCCTCGTTGCCGATGAGTTCCCTGTAACTGTCGATTTCCAGCGGCTTGTCGGCAAGGCCGGCTATGACCGCCCTGCCCAGCCTGCGAAGGCACTGCACGGCCTGCTTCATTGTCTTCGCCAGGCCGATTAGCTCCAGCGCCGCGTCGACTCCCCCGCCGGAAAGCCGCTTGATTTCCAGGACAGGATCACAGGCCGAGGCGTCGACCGGCACGGCGCCGAAGGATGCGGCCAAAGCGAGCCTCTCCGCGCTGATGTCCACCGCGTACACGCTCTCTGCGCCCAGGGCCCGCGCAATCTGGACCGCCGACATGCCGAGCCCCCCCGCGCCGAACACCGCAACCTTGTCGCCTGCTCCGACCCTGGCTTTTCCGAGCGCATGGTATGCCGTTGCCGACGAGCACATCATCACCGCCCCGTGCTCGAAAGGCACCTCGTCCGGCAGGATGAGCGCGTTCCGCCCGGGCACAGCGACGTATTCCGCGAATCCGCCGTCCTCATGCCGGCCCAGCATGGCCCCGGTCTCGCAGAACTGCTCGGCTCCGGCAGCGCAGGGTCCGCACAATCCGCATGTCCTCAGGTAATGTATGCAGACGCGGTCCCCTGCGGAAAGGCCTTTCACGTCCTTTCCGGCCGATTCGACCGTCCCGGCAATCTCGTGCCCCAGGGTGAGCGGCATGCGTATTGCCGGCGCCCTGCCCGACCTGTAGTGCGCGTCAGAGTGGCAGATTCCCGCCGCGCGGACCCGCACAAGAACCTCGCCCGGGCCGGGAACCGGCGCAGGGACTTCCTGCATCTCAAGCGGCCGGCCTTCCGCGACAAGTCTCACTGCTTTCATCACAATCTCCCCTGCGCTGCGCGCGGATTCCACACCGCCCTCGGCTCCCGCCCGCAAACCCCGGTCACGCCGCGTGGCCTTCGAAAACGTGCTTCCCGGAACCCACCTCCACCGGCTCAGGTCTGCCCGGCATGAATACTCTCCCAGCCGAGTTGAGCGGAACCTCGACCTCCAGACGGAAAACCCCGTTCCCGATGCGCCACTCCGCGGAAGCCCTTCCAAAGGGGGTTTCGATTGCCGCACCGGCGTGCGTCAGCCCCCCGCCGGGTCTCGGGCGGAAAACGACGCGCTTGTAGCCGGGTTCCGCAGGGTCCGGCCTGATTCCGGCCACGTGCGAGTATAGCCAGGCCCCTACTGCGCCGAAGGAATAGTGGTTGAACGAGTTCATGCCCGGGTCCTGGAATCCCTTCTCCCCGGTCCACCCGTCCCACCTCTCCCATATTGTGGTGGCGCCGTGTTCCACGGGATACAGCCACGACGGCGCTGTCTTCTGCAGAAGGAGCGCGTATGCGACGTCGTCCCTGCCTGCGTCGGACAGGACGAAAGGCAGCAAAGGCGTGCCCACGAAGCCCGTGGACAGGTGCATGCCGCGGCCCTCGATGTCGCGGACAAGCCAGGCCGCAACCGCGGAGCGCAGGCCTTCCGGCATCAGGCCGAAGGCCAGGGCGAGGACAGCCGCAGTCTGCGTCCCGCCCGCGACGGACCCGTCGGGGGCGACGAACCTCCCGCAGAAGGCCTTTTTCACTTCCTCTCGCAGGCCTGAATAGCGCTCAGCGTCGGCCGTCTTCCCGAGGGCGGCGGCCGAATCGGCCATTATCCCCGCGCAGCGCGCGTAGAAAGCAGTCCCTATGAGGTCTTTCGGGGTCCCCCCGCCCGTCTTGCCGGACCCGTCCTGCGCGAGCCAGTCGCCGAAACCCTGCCACGCGGCCTTGTTCCCGGAATCCCCGCGGATGCATCCGGGGCTCACGGAGGCTACCCAGCGCATGTAGCGCGTCATCATTCGGTAGTTCTCGTCAATCAAACGCAAGTCCCCGCTGTGCAGATAGGCCGTCCATGGCACGACGACGGCCGCGTCGGCCCAGGCAGGCCCCCCGTCGCGGCCGACCCCCACGTCCACGTTCGGGACGACGGCAGGTATCTCGCCTCGGGGGCCCTGGGCGTCCCTCATGTCCGCGAGCCACTTGCGGAAGAACGGGACCGATCCCGAGAGATAGCATGCGGTCTGCACGAAGTTGAGCGCGTCCCCGGTCCAGCCCAGGCGCTCGTCGCGCTGGGGGCAGTCCGTGGGAACGTCCAGGGAATTGCCCCTCCAGCTCCACGCGATGTTTGAATGGAGCTTGTTCACCTGCGGATCGGAGCATTCGAATTCGCCTGTAAAAGGCATGGCAGTTCCGAGGACCACCCCGGTCACCGCATCGGGGTCCGGCTTCCGCGACACTCCGGACAGCTCCACGTACCTGAAGCCGTGGAACGTGAACGCAGGCTCCCAGGTCTCGAAACCCCCGCCGCGGAGGGTGTACAGGTCCTCGGCCGAGGCTGATCGCAGGTTGGCCGTGTAGAGCGACCCGTCTCCTGCCAGCGCCTCCGCGTGCCTAATCCGGACGGTCTCGCCCCGTTTGCCCCGGACCTTGATTCTCACCCGGCCCGTCATGTTCTGTCCGAGGTCGAATATCCACGCCCTGCCCTTGGATCCCTTGACCTCGACCGGGTCGGCGATTGTCCGCATTTCGAGGGATCGCCTGATATCCGGCCCGTCCTGGGCTTCGAGTTCCAGTCCCTTCGGGAATTCGAAGGCTTCTACCGGCCCCCACTTCGAGTCGTCGTGCCCGGGCGAGCTCCATGCGCCCAGGTCGAGCCGCGCGTCGTACGCCTCGCCCCGGATGATGTCCGCCGAGAGCAGCGGCCCGAACCTGCATTTCCACGACGCGTCCGTGACGACCGTCGTGCGCCTGCCGTCCTTGAACCGGATTGCAAGCTGCGCAAGCGCCTTCGGCCTGTCACCGTACATCTGGCGGTCGAGCCAGCCCACGCGGCCGCAGTACCAGCCGTCGCCCAGGAGGATTCCCACGACGTTCTCCCCGCGCTTCGTCATGGCCGTTACGTCGAACGTCTGGTACCTGACGCGGCGCCGGAAGTCCGTCCAGCCCGGAGCGAGTTCCGCATCGCCCGCCCGGACGCCGTTCACGAACGCCTGGTACGCGCCCAGGACCGCGACGTAGAGCCTCGCCGACTCGGGCTTCGAGGAAAGCCTGAATGATTTCCTTATGTGCGGGCTCGGCACGGACGTGCGCGGCCCCCCAGCAAGGCTGCTCCCAATCCAGCGGCCTTTCCAGTCGCTTCTTCGGAGCAGGCCTGTCTCGAAGAACGCGGCGCAACTCCTGGCAGACGGCTTGCCGTCCTGGTCCCACACGCGCACGGTCCAGGAGAATCGCTGCATGGATC
>JBFZBV010000193.1:0-9353 GCA_041308285.1 Planctomycetota bacterium
AAGCAAATCCAGTCCGTGTTGCCCATCTCGCGGAAGATGTCCAGGGACTTCTTGAGCAGCTTCTCGCCCTCTTCCCACTCGCCTTCGACTCTCGCCACTTCGCCCAGCGCGGAGTTGACGACGCCTTCCATGTGCTTCATGTCGTTCTCGAGGGCCAGCTTCAGCCCGCGGTCGAGGTACTCCCTGGCCTTGCGGATGTCGCCGATTTCGCAGAAGACCTCGCCCAGGCTCGCGAGCGAGATTATTATCCTCTCGGTCCTGCCCTGCTCCGTGCTCAGCGCCAGGCTCTGCTCCAGGCAGTCGATGGCCTTGTCGAACTCCCCGGTGACCCTGTACACGATGCCGATGTTGTTGAGCGCCATGGCCTGGCCCACGCGGTCGTTGTGCTTGCGCCGTATGTCGAGGCTCCTCGTGAACGATTCGATTGCCTTGCCGTAGTTCTCCAACCCGTCGAAGATGATTCCGAGGTTCAGGTGGCACGCCGCCTTCCCGAGGTCGTCGCCTATCCTCTCGCGGATGCCCAGGCACTCGGTCTCGAACTCTATCGCCTTCTGCAGATCCCCCTGCTCGATGTAGAGGTGGCCGATGTTGTTGAGCGAGTCGGCCAGGAGGAAGATGTCGCCCATCTTCTTTCGGATTTCGAGGGACTTGAGGTTGTATTCGAGCGCCTTGGAGAAGTTGCCCTTCCTCGTCCACGTGTTGCCGAGCGAATCGCATGCCGCCGCGATTCCGTGGGAGTACTGGTGCTTCTCGCTGTGCACGAGGCTCTTCTGGTACGCCTTGAGGGCCTTCGGGAATATGGACCTCATGAAATAGATGTGGCCGATGAAGTTGTAGATGGTGCCGTACTCGTTGGACGCCCCGATTCTCCGCGCCGACCGGAGCGCCCGGGCCAGGCACTTCATCGCCGCCTGGTAGTCGCCCTTGAGAACGTTCATGAAGCCCGTGAACGACAGGATTTTCACGCCTTCGACGTGCACCTGCGCCTCCGGCCCGAGCGCCTCGATTCCCTCGTCGAGGAACGCGACCGCGCCCTGCAGGTCGCCCTTGCGCCTCTGGGTCTCGCCGCGCAGCCTGTGAATCCTGGCAAGGTCCGCGGACTGGAGGCCTGGGCGATTCGAGCCTATGAGCTCGTTGAACTGCGATATCGCGCCGTCGAAGTCGCCCACCAGCCCGCGGAGCTCCCCGACCGCCTCGAGGTCCTGAGCTTCGCGGCGGTCCGCGGCGATGAGGGCCAGCGACCTGCTGTAGAAGTCCAGGGCCTCCTTGTTGGCGCACAGGGCCCGGGCTTTCCTGCCGGCCCGGAGGCCGTAGGACACGCCTTTGGCCGGGTCGCCCGCGCCCAGGAAATGGCGCGCTATCTCCTCGACGTTGTCGTCCAGGCTGCCGGCGAAGAGCTTCTCAAGCGCTTCGCCGGTGCCCCTGTGAAGGGCCTCGCGCCTGTCCGCAGGGATGGCCTCGTACACGAGGTTCTTGAGGGTGGCGTGGCGGAAGCCGTACCCGGGGATTCCCGCGCCCGGGACCGGGGCGACCTCGAGGATTTCCTGGGCTGCGAGGCGCTCGAGAAGCTCGAAGAGATTCCCGGCCTCGGATCCCGAGGCTGCGGCCAGGGCCTCGAGCGGCGCGTGCCGGCCGAAGACCGACACCAGTTCGAGCACGCGGCGCTCGGCGCCCGAGAGCCTCTCGAGCCTGCGTTCGAGCACCTGCGCGACGCCCGGCGGCACGTCGATTTCCTCTATGCCGCCGCCCCTCGCCCTCCATTCGCCTCCTTCGCGGAAGAGCAGGCCCTCCTCGACGAGAGCCTTCATGAGCTCCTCGACGAAATAGGGATTTCCCCTGGTCTTCCGGTGGATGACGGCGGCGAGCCCGGAAGGCATACGTTCCATTCCGAGCATGGACTGGATGAGGGCGGACACGTCCTCCTGCGAGAGGCTCTGGAGGGGCATCTCGACCGCGTAGCCGTCCCGGACCATGGAATCGACCGCGCCCGCGTGGGTCTGGGCGGCGGTCTCGTCCCGGGCCAGCGTGCAGCACACGAGCATCCTCGGTATGTCCTGCGCCGCGGCCTGGGCCTCGAGACCCTCGGTCCAGGCCGTGCGCGGCAGCTTCTCCGCCTCGAGGAAGAGCGTCCTCGCGAGGTAGCCGAGGAAGTCCATGGTCATGTCGTCGGCCCACTGCATCCCGGCGATGGCCAGGACGAACGGCTTCCTGACGGCCGTCCTCAGGAGGATTTTCGCGATGCTGTCGACCAGGCGGAGCCTCTCCTGCTTCGGATTCAGCTGCGGGGACGGCTCGGCCCCGAGCCGTTCGCGCAACTCGGGGAGGAGCTTTACGATTTCGGCCTCGAGCCCTTCCGAAGCGGCTGCGCCCTCGTCCGTGGCGAGAATCTGCCGCAGGACTTCGAGCAGGGGGGCGAGGGGCGTCTCCTTGGACGATGAGCAGTTGCCCTGCAGGAAGGGAATCTGGTTGAGCTGGACGTGGTACTTGAACTCGGTAATCAGGCGGGTCTTGCCGATGCCGGTCTTGCCGGTGACTATGATGAAATGCTCGAGCTTGTCCTTTTCGGACTTGAGCACGTCCACGGTCGACGTCGTGGTTTCGCCGCCCTTGAGCCTGGGCGCGACGGTGAAGCCGCTTCCGCCTCCCACTGCGGAGAAGAGCAGGGCCTTGAGCCTCGCGAACTCGTTCTCCCGGCCGACGAATTTGCCGCTCGAGATGTAGCCTTCCCTCACGGCCCTGGTCTCGACTTCGAAGGTCTCGCCGGAGATTTTGTTCAGGGCCTTGATGACCTCCGCAGCGCCTGGATAGCGCTCCGAGGGCTCCTTGGCGAGGAGGCGGTTAATTATCTCCTCCAGGGGTTTGGGAAGGCCGGGCCTCAGCCTGCCGGCGGGAATCGGCGTGCGGTCCAGATGCCCCCTCAGGATGTCTATCTGCGTTTCCCCGTCGAAAGGCAGCGCCCCGGTGACGACCTGGTAGATGACCACGCCGAGCGAATAGAGGTCGCTCCTCCGGTCGATTCGCCTGCCGCTCTTTATGATTTCAGGAGCGATGTAATGGATGGTCCCGGGGATGGATCCGGCGTTCTCCACCCTCGACCTGCCGACCAGGCCGAAGTCGATGACCTTCACGGCGAAAGGCGGCGCGGCGCCGGGCACTTCCGTGACCAGGATGTTCTCCGGCTTGATGTCGTGGTGGATGAGGCCCCTGTTGTGGATGTATTCCAGCGCCCGGCACACCTGGACCAGGAGGCCGTAGAGCTGTTCGAAGCCGAGTCCGCGCGTGAACTGGAAGAGGTTCCTGCCTTCCACGAACTCCGAGGTGAAGAAGGGCCTGTCGGTGCCTTCAATCTGGCCGAAATCGTGGACCTTGGCGAGATTCGGATGATTCAGGGCAGTGAGGGCCTTGAACTCGTGCTTGAAATACTGGAGGAAATCCGCGCGGACGCCCGAACCGAGGGTCTTGAGCGCGACGAGGACGCCCTTGTTGATGAGATCCTTCGCAAGGTAGACCTCGCCCATTCCGCCGCGGCCCAGCTGGCGAATCAGCTCGTATCTTCCGTTTACGGTGAATCCGGTTTCCATCTTCATGTATGGTGACTCTAACTTCGACTGTATATTTCTTTTAACACCCTCATCTCATCGAAAGCGGGATTATAGCAGACTTGCGGTGTAACGACTTGCATATTCAAATGCGGAACAAAGCCGGTTAGAATCCGGGATGCACACATGGATGTTCGGAGCTCACGATGGGTCCTGATACGCCTGAAAGAGGGGACAAGGAATGGCTGTGTCCCGTCTGCAACAAGTATTTCGACGACACTGACCCGGGTCTGCTCTGGGGCAAATGCCCCGAGTGCGGCAGCTCGTGCACCTTCCTCGGCGGCGTCGAGAAGTTCCATCTCGCCGAAGCGCTGCTTCTCGAGACTTCCAAGGAGTATTCCCTGCCCATCGTCGACATCGAGGGGATGAAGCCCATGGCCCGTGCGAGGGCGTTCCTGAGCAGGGACGAGTGCCTGAAACTCACGGCAGTGCCCATACGGCATTTCGGAAGCGTGCTCGTGGTCGCTTCGGCCGTGCCGGACCTGCTTTCGAAATGGATTGCGGACACCGGATTCGAG
Source organism: Planctomycetota bacterium (assembly GCA_041308285.1). Taxonomy (GTDB): domain Bacteria; phylum Planctomycetota; class JAKEIC01; order JAKEIC01; family DYIT01; genus PPR-0505. Next base: position 4,118 of record JBFZBV010000193.1, read on the forward strand.
AAGGCGAAGAGCGTGAAAGTGAGGATGGTCCTGGCCCGCGTGGGCGACATCATCGAGCTCGTCATGCGCACGTTCGGGTGAGGGCGCCCCACGGCCGGCCGCCGCTAAGGCCCGATTGCGCGTCCCGGGAACCGCCGCCCCGTCAATCGAAGAACAGGGGCTCTTCGTTGCCGCCGGGCGGCACGCCGCGCCTCGGCATCCCCCACAGCGAGTCGTAATTAGTGAAATGCATCCTGAGGAGGAAATCCATCACGTCGTCGGCGAAGGACTGCGCCTGCTCGCGTTTGATGTAGTTCCTGATTGTGACGTTGAATTCGCGCCAGGTCTTGATGTATTCCTCGTATTTCTCCCTGAATCGGGGGTCGGCGAGGGCGAGCGAGTTGTCGAGGGCGGCCAGCACGGAGCAGGGCTTGAACATTTCGATGGCCGAGATCATCTGTTCGACTTCCCTGGCCGGGACTTCGATGTCCTTGCTCGCGAGATATTCGGAGAGGTCCTCGAGCGCGGGGTCGAGCTTGTATTCGACGGAGACGACTTCGTTCATCTGGCTCCAGCGCCCCTCTCTGGTGGAGACGTACCCGTACTCCTTCTCCTGCCCGACCGAGCCGGCCATCTGCCCGAGCTCGAACTGCATCTCGGGATTGGGATCCTGGAACTGGAAGCTGCGGTGGTAGTGGAATCCGGCGCGCACCGCGCGGATGTCGACCCTCTCTTCGGAAGATTCGCATCCGGCCATGACAGCCAGGAGGAGCAAGGCTGCGGCAGGTGTCTTCATCGTCTGCTCCGACAATGCGGACGCGCCGGGAATACCCCCCCCCTTGCCCTGTTCCCGCACGTCCTGTCCGGTACGAGTCGAATCTAACATCCCTGCATGCGCATGGCAAACAGGAAATCGCCGCCATCGGCGAGGCGTTTATTTCCTCCGGGAAATGCCGAAAACATTGATCAGAGGCCCCCGGATGTGATATATTTATATCTAGAGCCCCCCCAGGCTTGACGTGAGGTACTGGTCATGAAGACGCTAACCCTGCTCTCCGCGCTCGCGGCGCTTCTGCTGTCGGCGGGCTGCCCGGACCCGTTCATCCACGATCCCAACGTGGTTGACATGGATGCGGTGCCGGTCGTCCACCAGCGCGGCCAGGGATACTCGGCAATCCCCGACTCCGAGGCACCGGCCGAGTACTACCTCTACAACAACAGGTTCTACGTCGTAATCGACGAACCCGACTACGTCTACAAGCACGATTGGAAAGGGTTCGGCGATTACTACCCCATGCTGTACAAGGACTTGGACCCCCTGCAGCATGCGAGAGTTGCCTACCGCCTGTCCAAATACGGGCAGTACGACAAGTACAGGCACTACACGAACTGCAAGACCGGCGACCGGCTGGAAACTCCTTCGCTCAAGAGGGCGCTGCCGCCCATTCTTCTCGGGGACGACGAGGAGGAGAAGGACTGAACTCCCCGCGAAAGGCCGAAATCCGTCCGGGCCGAATCCCTGATCATGCCCGGCCGGGTTTTTTCCGCCGCCCTGCCTCTTCTCCGTCCGCCGGGCAGCAATCGCCCTTTTCCCGCGAAACTTTGATTCCCGTTGAGTTATTCATGATAATGAGCCCAGGACGTTTTCAAAGGATGCGACATGTCCAGAAATGAAATCCTGCTTGTTGCGGCCATGACCCTATTCCTCGTCCCAGCGGCTGCTGCGGAGGAGCCGGCGGTCCCGCCGGCCGAGGGAGGAGGGGCTCCCGCGGAGAAGCCCGCCATCGACGTCGAGTCGACCGCCTTCCTCAAGGCGTACGACGACGCCAGGATTAAGAACTCCCCGGCCCTGTCCGGCTTCTCGTGCGAAATCCTTATGACCCTTCCGGACAAGAGGCTGCCCCTGGGCAAGCTCAAGGTGGCCTACGCATGGAACGCGCCCTCCGAAGAGATGGTCTCGACCGAGGAGGGTGGGCAGCTCAAGAAGCTCTTCACCGAGAATTTCACCCAAATCTGGAGGGGCATCACGGGCGAACTGCTCACCGACTTCGTCGCGGGCTGCACCGTGAAATTCTGCAGGGAGCCTGACGGCGTGAGGCTGGAAGCGTCCCGCGGAAAGAAAGTGACGGCCAACCTGTTCTTCGACGACGCGATGAAAAAGCTCCTCAGGGTCGAATCCCTCAAGGGCCCCAGAATCGTCTATTCCTACGCCTTCGAAAAGCTGAAGGAGAAGTTCATCGTTTCCGTGGAGACCGTCGACAACGAGAAGAGCGAGCAGGGGCGGTTCTCCGTGAAATACACGAGGCACAGGGAAGTCAGCGGCTTCATGCTCCCGACGTTCATCACGCTCGCGAGGGCCAAGGGCGATGTCAACCTCGACATCACCTACCTCACGGTCAACGGGAAACCTGCCCTGGTGGCCGGCCAGGACCTGAGGGACCTGAAGACCAAAATCATCGATTTCGAGAAGGGATGGCCCAAGTGGGACCCGCTGCAGAAAGTCACCGAAATCAAGAAGCTCACCGAGGAGGGCGGGCCCCAGGTGGCCCAGATTCTGGCGAAGTACCTCGGCGACCCGGAGCCAATGGTGAGAATCGAGATTGCCAGGTCGCTGGGGACCCTCAGGCAGAACGTCGCGGTTCCTGCGCTCATCGCCGCCATGGATTCGAACAGGAAGGACAAGGAGCTCGAAGTGTTCAAGGAGATATGCAGGGCCCTGGGCGCCATAAGCGACCCCAGGGCGGTCGAGCCGCTGTCGAAGAACATCATGGGCGGCAAGAGGGGGGACGGCACCTGGCACGAGCAGGCGCAGGCCCGAATCGACGCCCTCGGATCAATCAAGCACGTCGCGGCGGTCGACGAGCTGATATCCCTCTTCGGCCTCTGCGGAGGCGCCCGCGGCGGCGGCGGATATCAGCACTACCGCGTCATGGTGTCCAAATCGCTGAGGAATCTCACGGGGCAGGATTTCAGGACGCAGAACGAGTGGCGCGACTGGTGGGGGAAGAACAAGAACACCTTCAAGTTCGAATAGAGCGGGCTTAAGACACGAAAGGCGGCCGGATTCAATCCGGCCGCCTTTTTTTATTCCCGCACCGGCCTGTTCGGCCGGAATCGAGGTCGATAAATGAGAGAGACAATTAATGTAAGGCATGAGTTCTGGGAATGAATCATGCTGCCATTGACTGCCAAGTCGAAAAGGGAATTGTCTCTCTCGCCATCATTATAGCCCAGAGCATGGGCAATTGAAGCAAAAAACCTCAAAACTATTTTTGACTGCCTACATCATTTATATTAATATTCCTTCTATTGGCAAGACCGTTGCAAGACGCCAGGAAGAGTCGGGTTGAGGGAGGGGGGCTAAAAGGAACAAGCCATGATCGACGCGAACCAGGTCCGCTTTTCGTTCGGCCCTCCCCAGCCGGGAACGCCCAAATCGGCGCGGGACGAAGAAGCCGACTTGTTCCACTACATCGGAGTCGTCAGGCGGCGCAAAAGGCTCATCGCAGGCGGCGTGATGGCGCTCCTCTCCTGCACGATAGCCGTAACCTATTTGATGACACCGATTTACGAATCCAGGACTTCGATTCTCCCGAGGGCCAAGGAACGGAATTCCTCCATGTCCGCCCTGCTCGGGAGAGTCAATTCCATAGTCGACATCGGCGGATTCGGCATCCCCGCCGATGGCGACAGCGACAAGTTCATCAACATCCTCGAAAGCCGCACGCTTGCCGCTTCCGTGGCGGAGAAGCTCGACCTGCTTCCCGTGCTATTCGAATCCCGGCGGTCCGGTGGCGGATGGAAGAATCCTGCCGCCGCCCCGACCCTGCAGGACGCGGTCGACCTGCTGAGGGAAAAGGTAGTTTCGGTCGTTTCCAACAACCGCGGCCTCATCACCGTCACGGTCCGGTGGAAGAACCCCGAAGTCGCCGCGGCGATAGCCGACGAGTACGTCGAGGAACTGGGGAAATACCTGAAGGAGAACGATCTCACCGTCGCTTCCAAGCACATGTCCTTCGTGAAGGACCGGCTCAGGGCCGCGGCCGTCGAGCTCAGGGACGCCGAGGACGCCATGAAGTCTTTCTGCGAGAAGAACGGGATCGTCTCCCTGCCCGAACAGACGCAGCTGCTTTTCGAGCAGATTTCCGCGCTCTACATCAAGGCGCGCATGAAGGAGACTGAACTCGAGGTGCTCAAGAAGACGGTGGGATCCTCGAATCCCGAAATCCTGAGGAAGCAGACGGAAATCGACGCGATTCTCCGCCAGATAAGGGAGATTGAGCAGGGCAGGAGCACGGCCTACGTCGAATCGAACGGCTACATCCCGCTCTACAAACTGCCCGAGAAATCGCTGGAATACGCCCGCGCCGCGAGGGAAGTCACAATAAAGCAGAGCGTGTTCAGCTATCTCCAGACCGAGTACGAGTCTGCAAGAATGGCGGAGAACCGCGAAGCCATCTCGTTCGTCCGCCTCGACGAGGCGTCCAGGCCGAGGAGGCCGGTGAAGCCCGACCGGCCGATGATTGTCGGCCTGGCCGGCGTGGTGTCATGCCTCGCCATGTTCATGCTCGCCTCTTTCGTGGACTACGTCGAGAGAAGGAAGAGAGAGGAATACGCAAGGACCAGGCCCACGGAAGCCGGACAATCCTGACCGGCGCGCCTCCGACCTGCTTTGAAGTCCGGCCGATGGAAACGTTCCAGGACAGCGGAAACAGGGAAGGCCCCCGCGCAGGCGGGCCCGCCCCCTTCGCGTGCGGGAAGCCGCGCCTCAGGGCCGCCTTCTGGCTGCCGCTCGCAGCCGGGGTCCTGCTGGGGCTCGTTATGGCCGCCGAGTCCGCCAGGAATCTCGCCGCCGGAATCGACAACCCGGCCCTCGTCAGGTCGGGCCCCGGAGAGGGCGGGGAAGGCGAGCCCGCCGTGGCGGAGAGACTCAGGCTCGCTCCGGACATGGCGCACCTGCACGCGGAGCTTGCAGCCATCAGGTTCTCGGCAGGCGACTTCGACTCCGCGCTCGGGGAATACTCCGCAGCCGCCAGGCTCGACCCCTTCCACGCGTCCTACCACAGGGAACTTGGGCTTGTGCATTACCGCCTGGGCAGGCCCGCGGAAGCCGATGCCGAAATGCGCCTCGCAGCAAGGCTGGACCGCACGAATCCCGACCTGCAGTTCAAGATAGGCCTCTACTTCCTCCTGCTCAGGGCGGCCCCCGCCCCGGGCGGCGCCCTCGTGGTGGACGAGGAGTGCATCAGGGCGCGGG
>JBFZBV010000194.1:0-4250 GCA_041308285.1 Planctomycetota bacterium
TCGGTCGTTTTCACCGCGGGACCTGCTATCCCGTACTCGTGCTTTCATGCCGCGTATTCGTACCCGTCCACGTTTTCGTACACGTACACGACTTGCATGGACCGAGACGGCGCCGGAAAAGCTTGAATGAGCGAGGGGAAGTGGAAGAGGAAGGGTAGGCGGGAAGAACATGAGGACGGGTAAGGGGAAGTAAAGAATTGAATCCTGGGACACATAACCCGGGCGAGCCCTGCTTATTTGGTTCAGGCTCGTCCGGGTTATGGGTGAAGAGTCCGGATTCTTCGGGGGGGCGGGCGACCTGATTCTCCTGGATGAATCGTCGGTCGTTTTCACCGCGGGACCTGCTATCCCGTACTCGTGCTTTCATGCCGCGTGTTCGTTCCCGTCCACGGTTTCGTACACGTACACGGCTTGCATGGAACGAGAGGGCGCCGGAGAAGCTCGAATGAGCGAGGGGAAGTGAAGAATTGAATCCGGGGACGCCTGTCATCCGGAGACCATAAACAATCCGCAAAACGGGTGATTTGAACGACTGTCTCAAGGATGTGACCGATTCCCGTGATTCCGACCTGACCGACTTCAGCGCGGCCACCATCTTGTGGACGGTGATTCCGCGCGCGACTCTTCATCGCCGGACGCCGCACTGCTTTTTTGACATGCCCCGGCGGGCATGTATACTGTCTTTGAAGTCCTGCGCTTTTCCGCAAGCTACCGGACGAAGCGCGGAAGCCAAGGCGGTCGGTGAGTATTTGAGGCCCGGCCTTTGAGGAATCTCCCGCAGATTCTGCTGGTCCTTGCGGCCTTGGGCTGTTCGAGCGGCGAACAGGCCGGATCGCAGGGCGGCGCCGCGCCGGAAGAGCGGACCTTCGTAGCCCTGGTCCCCGATATGGGCAAATCCTTCGCGACCATCTGCCAATCCTGCACCCTCATCGGGATACTCGGCGACGGGTGGGCGATCCAGGCCTCCCTGCCCGGCGCCGACGGAACGCTCGAAAAAGGCGAATACTCCGTGCAAGCCTCCTACGTGACCGGACCGGACCTCGGTACGTACATCCACCCTCCCGCAGGCCCGCCGACGCCGCCGTTGCCCCAGGATGGCAGTTGCGTCGTCCGCAAGATTGAGAACCTGACCGTAACAATACACGGGAAAACGAAGGCCTACGGCGGGCCGGTCGAAGCTACAATCCACGAATTCCTGGCGGGCGATGCCGGCTACCGGATCCCGAACCGGATCAGTCTCGCCGTCAAAGGCCCAAATCCATGAGGTGAAGCATGTTCTGTGGAAAATGCGGCGGACCGGTCAACGGGAGCGAGAGATTCTGCAAGCAGTGCGGCGCTCAGGCGAACCAGTCCGCCGCCGGTGCGCACCCTTCCGCGCCGCCACAGCCTGCGCAGTACGGGTCCGCCCGGCCGAGGAAGAGCAAGTCGACGTACCAGCTCCTGGGCCTGCTCCTCGGATTCTTCGGGTTCCCCGGCATACACAACTTCTACGCGGGCTACACCGGCAAGGCCCTGGCGCAGATTCTCATGACCGTGCTCTCGTGCTGGATTCTCTGGATTGCGGCTTTCATCTGGACCATCGTGGACATCTGCACGGTCGAGACGGACTCGGAAGGCCAGCCGTTCGAATAGACGCCTCGGCCCGGAAACTGCCCTACGCGTCGAATCCGGCGGCCCCTCATGCGCGTCAACTTAAGAATTCCCAAGAGCCGTCGATTCCGGGGGAACCTTTCTGGAGAAAGTTTCCCCCAAACCCTCTTCAAAGACTTTTTCTCGATGGAGTTCCGGGTTGGGGGACCTGGTCTGCAAACAAGGATTGGTTGCACACGGGTCGAGTCCGGGAACCCGACCGTATTAATGAATGATTCGAGCCCCCCCATCCCGGAACTCCAACAAAGAAAAGTTTTCGGAAAGGGTGTGGGGAAACCCTTTTCCAAAAGGGTTTCCCCATAATCACGGTTGGCTCGTGAATTCTTGAGTTGACGCATATGCGCTCACGCGGCCCCGCCGTCCGCCGCCTTGACGTACCCGAGATTCATGAGATCGGCCAGGAAGGACGCGACGTCGCCTCCGACGGCGCCTTCCGGGGCGCCCTCGAACCTGGCGGAGACTTCCGCCGCGATTTCCGCGACGGTCCTTCTGCCGTCAATCATCTCGTAGACCATCACGCCGACGTCGTTCAGGCACGACAGCCTGCACGTGAGCGGATCGAACAGGAATGCGCCCGCCTCCTCCTTGCGCAGGACGAGCTCGACCCCGGTCATCGCCGGCACGAAGTCCGGTTGCGGCGGGGGGGCGCCCTTACTGGCCGTGCCGTCTGGCTTATCTGCCATGTTCTGCTCCGTTCCGGGTTCCAACCCTGTTGTGCGCAGCGGCGCGTTCCTGCGCCGCGGGCGAAAGCAGGCCGGCCGCCTCGAGGTCGCGAATCGCCCGGGCAACGTCCGCACGGGCCGCGTCGACCTGGATTCCGAACGTCTCCGTCACGGCCGAGGCGGCATCGCCGGCGGTGCGGCCCCTGAGGAGGATTCCAATCACGAGCCTGGCCGAGGGATTCACCGCGTACGCCTTGCGGGTGACGAGGTCGAAGGCGACGGAATCCTGCCCGCGGAAATCCGCGAAGAGGACGTCCGGCCGCGCGGAGAACCTGCGCATGAGCGTTTTCCTGCGATCAGTCACGGCCATCGGCCGCCGCGGCCTCCGCCTCGGCGCCCTCCTCCATGTCGTTGTCCGGGCTCAGGACCAGGACGTCGGATTCGGAAACGCCCCCCAGCACCTGCACCGACTCCCCGTCGGAAAGGCCCTTGGTTATCTTCCTGATTCCGAGCCTCCCGGAATCGAGGCCGAACACGCAGTGCGATCCCTTGCGCGAGAACACGGACTTCTCGGGCACGAGAAGCGCGCCGTCCGCCCGGGTGGACCGGATTTTGACCTCCACCGACATGCCGGGAAGCAGCCCCGCGCTCCCTCCGGCCAGCGAAAGGACGACTTTGACCCTCTGCTGTTCGATGCCGAGGCTCGAGAGCCTGGTGAACGCTTCCGGGTGCACGCGGATTACCTTCGCTTCAATCTCGCGCCCGGCCAGGGCCCTTCCGTACACCACCGCCTCTCCGGAATGCGACAGGCGGTGCAGGTCGTCCGTCAGGATGTCGACCTCCGCCTCCACGGTTTCCGGGTCCCCGATTTTGACAACAGGCGTGCCCGGGGCCAGCCAGACGCTGCCGCGCACCATTTTTTCGAGGACTATCCCGGCGAAAGGCGAGGTTATCCTGTGCCGGGCCCGCTCGAGCTCGATGGCCGCGATTTCCGCAATCGTGGCCCTGGCCTGGGCGATTCTCTCGACGAGTTGGGCGTCGTCCATCTCGACTATCGTCTGCCCCGGGGCGACCCTGTCCCCGACCTCCACGAGGACCTCTCCGGCCATGCCCTGCGTCGCGGCGCACACGGTCTGCCATCTGGAGAGCCTGATGCGGCCGGTCTCCTCGACGAAGACGGTGATTGATCCCCGCCTCGGCGAAACCGTCTGCACGACGAGAATCCTGCTCTTGCGGTAGTAGGCGTAGCCTCCCCAGACGGCGGCGGCCGCGAGGGACGCGAGGATTAGGTATTTCAGGGCGCGCTTCATGGGCGTCTCCAGGCGCATGAGGGGCGTTTCGACAGCATACAAAAAACCTCCGCCAATGGAACCCAAATCCGCGGGGCCGCCGCCCGGACTATTCCCGGGCCTTGAGCGCTTCGACCATGTCCAGCTTCCCGAGCTTCCTCGCTCCCGCGAGACCCGCGAGGGCGGCGAAAATCGCTACCAGTCCGGCCGCCTGCAAGTCAGATTCGAACGAGACGACGTACGGGATCCTGAAGAGGTCGGTCGCGTAGGTGTCGACCGTCACCCGGGCAAGCCATCGGCCCAGGAGAAGCCCGGGCGGAATCCCGAGCACCCTGAGCGTCGAGAGGACGCCGGCCAGGAATATGGGAGGCACCACCGCGGCCGTGTCCCTGAGGCCGTTGATTTCGCTGTCCAGGAACTGGCAGCTGAGCTGCTCCTTCCTGTCGGCCTTCACGGTCAGGCCGAAGGGGCCGAGGAGGTCCTCGGCCCTCCTCTTGAGATCGTCGAGGTCGCTCCCCGCGGCCGCGGACACCACGGCGTCGTTGACGGCCTCTTCCATGCCGAAGAGGGTCTCCGCGAGGCCGTCCGGGGCGTAGAGTATCCCGAAGCCCCGGTCGTCGGGGATGAACGCCGCGGCATCCCTCACGAC